>JBBEBG010000024.1 GCA_040882465.1 Gemmatimonadota bacterium | reverse complement strand
TCGGGAGAATCCTGTCACGCGCTCGGGGGCGACTCCATGGAAGCCTGCGCCCGCCCTCGAGCACACAGATCTGGTCGGCGTTCCGGACGGTCCAGCTTCATCGGTCGAGTCGGGCGCTCTTCCGGCGTGCGCGCCCATCGCAAGACAGGCGCCGCTCACGTTATTGATACTTGGTGCGTAGCTATTAATAATGAGGAGCCTTCTTCCGAATTCGTAACTCCGGCCCTGGGGGCCGCCATGCATCGAGGAGAGCCCGGCCGCTACGAGGTGACCAGGACCGGGGACGAGCGCGTTCGTGCCTTCGTTCCCAACCCACTCCCCCCGAACCATCCGCTCATTCTGGACGGCCCGCTCCAGGAGGCACTCGAGGCGGCCACCATCTCCCTCGGGCGGCTGGACGGCGTCGCGTCTCTCCTTCCCGACCGCCTCGCCTTCCTCCACAGCTTCGTCCGAAAGGAGGCCGTGCTCTCCTCCCAGATCGAGGGGATGCAGGCTTCGCTTTCCGACCTCCTTCTCTTCGAGATGGGCGAGGTCCCGGGCGTCCCGATGGAGGACGTCCAGGAGGTCTCCAACAACGTCGCGGCCCTGGAGCATGGACTCGGGCGGCTGCGCGGGGGATTTCCGCTTTCGAATCCGCTCATCCGGGAAATCCAAGGGGTCCTCCTCTCCCGTGGGCGGGGAAGCGGGAAGTCTCCGGGGGAGTTCCGCCGCTCGCAGAACTGGATCGGCGGATCGAGGCCGGGAAACGCCGCCTTCGTGCCGCCGCCTCCGCAGGCCGTTCAGGACTGCATGGGGGAGCTGGAGCGTTTCCATCACGCCGAGGACGGGGGGCACGCGGTCCTCGTGCGGGCTGGGCTCGGGCACGTCCAGTTCGAGACCATCCATCCCTTCCTCGACGGGAACGGCCGAGTGGGGCGGCTCCTGATCGTGCTCGTCCTTTGCAGCTCGGGGCTTCTGTCGGACCCGCTCCTCTATCCGAGCCTGTACTTCAAGAAGCACCGTCCCACTTACTACCTGCTACTGGATCAGGTCCGGAGCACGGGCGACTGGGAGTCCTGGCTCGCCTTCTTCCTCGAAGGGGTGAGGGAGACGTCCGAAGACGCCGTCCGGACAGCGACGCGCTTGACCGAGATGTTCGGAGCGGACCGCGCTCGGGTCGAAGCCATCGGACGCCGCGCCGGCTCTGCCCTGCGCGTGCACGAGGCGCTCAAGGCTCGTCCCATTCGAAGGCTCACGGACGTGGCGCGTGCGACCGGCCTCTCCTTTCCTGCCGCGTCCTCGGGGATGGAGGCCCTCGAGAGCCTCGGAATCGCGAAGGAAGTGACGGGGAGGCGCCGGAACCGGCTCTTCGCTTACGGCGAGTACCTGGAGGTGCTGAACGAGGGGACGGAACCGCTGTGACCTCCTCGTCCGGGAAAAGGACCGTGTCCGCTTCCGTAAGGGGGGGCAAGCGTCACAGGATCCTCCGCCACGGAACGGCGAGAACATCGGATGTGAGCCACTCGAGCGTGTTGCCAGTGTGAAGGAGGAGCCCGGCCCGTGACTTCGTCCCGTACTCCGCCCGAAAGGCGCGGAGGTGCTTCGCGTCGGAGAGACGGGGCCGCCCGGCCGCCTTGATCTCGATTGGGAGAATCCTCTTCCCCGACTCGACGACGAGGTCCACCTCCTCCCCCGTCGCGGTGCGCCAGTAGTAGATCTCGGCACGATCGAGCCGTGCGTCGCGCCAGGCCATGAGGTCGCTCAGGACGAGGTTCTCCAGGTGCGCACCCTCCGGCTCCGTGGATCCGGCCAGGTGAAGGGCCACCCCCGTATCGCCCCAGTAGAGCTTCGGCGACTTGATGAGGCGTTTGGTGCGATTGACGGCGTAGGCGGGGAGGCGAACGAGGAGGTACGAGGACTCCAACAAATTGAGCCAGCGATGCACGGTCGGCTGTGGAAGCGCGGCGTCCCGGCCGAGCTCGGTCTGATTGAGAAGCGTGCCCAGCCGAAGGCAGGCGGCCCGCATGAGGCGGCGAAAGTCCGGGAGGGCGCTGATCGAGGCGAGGTCCTGAAGGTCGCGCTCGAGATAGGTACGCACGTAGCCGTCGAACCAGATGGCGCGTTCCGCGGAGCGACGCATGTTCACAGCGGGCGTCGGAAATCCACCGCGAAGAGCGAGAACACGCCAGTCCTCGGACTCGTCGGGCGCCGCCGCGATCAGATCGAGCCAGTCCTCGTCGGGCGTTGCCAGGAGCTGCTCCCAAAGGCCGCAGCGGCCCTGGCCGCGCTGTTCACGCCGCGTCATCGGCCAGAGGGTGAGGTAACTTGCCCGGCCGGCCAGCGACTCGGAGACCTTGCTCATCAGGAGGAGATTCGCCGACCCGGTGAGGAGAAAGCGCCCCGCGGTGCGCTGTCGGTCGATCGCGCGCTTTATGGCGTGGAGGAGCCCCGGCTCACGCTGGATCTCGTCGAGGGTGACGGGCCCGGTGCCGCCGACGAGCGCCTCGGGGTCGCGACGCGCGGCATCGAGGACGTCGAGATCGTCGAGGGAGTGGTAGCGCCGCTCCCCGGGGACGAGGCGCTGCACCAGCGTGCTCTTCCCGGTCTGCCGCGGACCGGTGACGACGACCGCGGGCATGGCCTCGAGGCGTTCCGCGAGGCTTGGGGTGACGAGTCGGGGAAGGGGGTTGGCATCCATGACGTGAATGATAATCATTCATGACGTGAATGGACAGAATGAGGCGGCATACAGGGATGGAAGCCCCTCCCGGAGCGACGGTGTTGGAGAGTCCGCTCAGGGTGGCGGCCGACACTGCGAACCGCAGGGACGACCTCGCTGGGACGGGGGTCGTCTACGTCGTCGGCAGCGCCCGAACGTGGTGGATCTCGTTCGGGCCCATGGGGCGTACATCCCCGGCGGCAAGTGACAGCACGGCGACTGTAGCGCCCCCGGCGGTTACGAACTCCACTTCGAGCTCCGAGCCGCCGGGGTATACGAAGACGACGGTCCCGATATCCCCGGCCTCCAGGCCGTGATCGGGCAGACTGCGGGTGAGAACTACGGAGTCGAGCTCAGCGGTCATAGGGCCTCCAGGGGCCGCTCGATCGGATATGCCGTGACGAATCGCGGTCGGAGATCCGGCCCAAGCGCGATCCACACCGAGCGAAGGGTGAATCGCACGCCGACGGGTCCCACAATCGTACCCTCGACAACATACCGGGTCCCAAATGGCGAAGGAACGACCTCCGCCACCTCCCCATCACGGGCGAGGGCCAGCAGGTCGCGGCGGAGTAGGTGCGGGGTTTCGGGGCGGTATCCCATCGCGACGAAGAATCGCGCCTTGAGGCGTCCTCGAGCATGCCGCCGAGAGAGTAAATAGTCCGAAATCTTGGCCGTCGGAACGGTCGCATGAACTCCACCTGGCAGCTTCAAACCGATTTCAGATTGGAAGACGGTGGGAGATGCCTTGGGACCGTCCCAGCATATCCGACCGGTCCGGGCCCTCCCATAGGGAAAGCGGTTGGTTTCGCCCTCTTCCTCGACGGGGGTTGGAGCACGTCGGACGCTGCGGTCGGGACAGCGATCCGCTTGACCAAGATGTTCGGAGCGGACCGCGCTCGGGTCGAAGCCATCGGACGTCGCGCCAGGTCTGCGGTCCGTGGCGGAGGCGGTGGGGTGCGGAAGCCGGAAAGCTAACGCCGCGGGAAGGGGTGCACGGGGAAGACTGGGCGTCAGACCGCCTGCTCTACGTCCGAGCCGATGCGGCTCAAGAACTCGGGAGCGAAATCGGCGCCGTTCGGCCACTCGATGGTGCCGGTCCCTTCATTGAGCTTTCCTTCCCTGAACAATTGCGGATTGCGGAGCGGCTCGAAGACCTCGCCGAAGAGCTCCTCGGAGAGATCGGCGTCTTTGACCGCGCCGTCCGTGAACTCGAGCCGTACCCGGTAGTGCCCCAGGTGCTCGACCTTCGTCACACGCAGGATCAGCTCGCCTCCTAAGCCAACGGTGGGATGGGAAGGAGTGGCTTCCGATCGCGTGCCCGCTGCCAGTTCGCCGCAAGCTCGTGCTCGTGCAACTCCGCCCACACAATTGTCCGTCTCAATCGCGGCCGGCTCGGAAAACGCATGACCTCAGAGCCGTTCCGACCACGCGAGTGGATCGCGGCGGTGATGGAAGCACGCGAGCACCGCGCGAACTCGGACCCCAACCCGGCGGCTTGTTTCTCGTACCACCGGCGCGCATCGAGGACATCCAGGCGGGCTTCGCGACGGAAGCGGAGGCGCACGGAGGGGGATCAGCCCTCGAGGAGTTCCTTGCGGAAGACCTCCCAAGGGATGGCTGCGGACGGGTCGTTCCCATGGGCCGCGAGCCGGCGGTCGAGCTCGGCTCGCTGAGCGTCGGTGAGTTCGAAGACCTCCTCCGACTCAGCCACGCTATCCCAGAGATCCTGGGCGAGTTGAATCCGCTCGGCCACGGTCAGGCGGCGGAAATCGAGGCGAGCCTTTGACATGCTCAAAGCTTCACGGGCAAGCCGGGCCCCGCAAGTCCGATTTCCGTCACTCACCTCCGACCGTTCCTTCCCGTCTGAACGCACGCACCTCCTCGAACACGCCATCCGACGCCAGGAGCTCGCCGCGTCGGGCCTGATTCAACCCTCGGGCGACGTCCCACTTTTCCCATCCGTGCTCCCGACCCCCGCAGGTCCTTCGATTTCGGGAACGATGCCCCCACACAGGGGGCGACGCCATGGGGATTTGGGACCCCGCTCCAGCGCGCCGCCTGGGTCGTGCTGCGGCCGGGCCCCGGCGTCCGAGACCTGGACCGGCTTCCCCAGCCGGGCGGCTACCGTCTGTTCTCCCGCACGCTCTTGACCACGGGTAGTGTGTACTACATGATACACACCATGACGACGCTCGGAGCTTTCATACGGGAGCGCAGGGAAGCGCGGCGGAAGGACGACCCGAGCTTCTCGGTGCGGCAGGTTGCGGAGCGGATCGGGATCGAGCCGAGCTACCTGAGCAAGGTGGAACGCGACATCGGCTCACCGCCGTCGGAAGAGACCCTCGAGCGGTTGGCGGAGGAGATCGACGTGGATACCGACCTCCTCCTGGCTCTGGCGGGAAAGGTGTCCAGCGATCTGCAGGAAGCCATCCGCCGGCGCCCGCAGTTGTTCGGTGAGCTGATCCGTGAACTGAAAGACATGCCCGACCAGGCCGTGCTCCGCCTCGTGCGGGAGGTCCGGGACGGTGAATGGTGAACGCGAACGGGAGGAACTGATGATCGAGCTGAAGAATGACACCCTGGTGTTCTCCTTTCCGGAGGTGCATGCGGACGCGGTCGCACGCGTCGAATTCCAGCGGACGCTGCGCATTCCGGATGACGGAGACGAATACCCGCTGCCTCCCGGTCTCGGCCGCTTCCCGCTGCGCCATGTGGATGACCATGCGAAGCGGGTGCCGGCTCGCTGGCTGAAGCGCGGGGGCGTCATGCTCCCGATGTACCAGAGCGAGGCCATGTGGCTGAACTTCAGAGCGGACTACCCGTTCGCCGTGAAGGTCGCGACGGGGAAGATCAACGCAGTGACGGGCGAATCCTGGAGCGACGGGCTCCACCGGGATCCGCAGGACTATCTGGTGATCCCCACGCAGCCCTGGCTGGACGGGTACTGCGTGGAGAAGGGCGTCATCCGCCAGTTCGTGGCCATGCCTTTCGGGAGTGGGACCAGTGTCGAGGAGCAGCTGACGGGTTCGGAAGAGCACGGCGGGGTGCAGATCACGATGTACCCGATCAAGCCGGCTGTGTACGAAAAAACGAGGGCGCGGCGGGCACGGCCCGCGATGTTCCTGAACTCGAGCATCGAATACTGCCTCGAGCCGGACATGGGGCTCGCGGCCGGCGGGCGGATGCGCCAGGAGATCTACGACGACTCCCACGATTTCCGCGATTGGGACCTGCGGCACCAGAGTCGCTGCTTCGTGAACCTGGCCAACGCGCTGGTCTGGCGAGCCATCACGGGGAATTCCCCTCCCGGCAAGCCTCCGACGGCGAAGGAGTACAACCGGGCCGGGCTGCCCTGGTTCGAGTACTACGGTGCCGATCACAAGGCGCTGGAGGGAGCCGCGAAGTTCGAAAACCTGAAGTCGGTCGTCCAGATCGGAAAAGAAAAGGGCGAGGCGCCGATACCGGAGAACGAATCCGTCACGCCGAGGAAGGTGATCGAGCTGCGAGACGAGCTCGGAAGGGACCAGGTGCGGGAAGGGGTTTTCTAACCACGAGGAAGTGGACTGCCTGGCGGAACACCGTCAGTCCACGTCCCTACGGGAGCATCAGATCCCTCACCTGCACAAGGATCTGGTCGCCGGTCATCTCCAGTTTACTCTCAATCTGCCGCATCTCGGCAAGCGCTTCCCCCGGGTCGTCCTTCTTCAGCAGAAGACCTTGGACACCCAATCGGGCGTAACGCAGCATTGCCGCCCGCTTCTTCTCGTCCATCTCGTCCATTTCTCGGTCTCCGTCTGCTCTTGGGACAATATGAATCACGCTGTCAGAGTGCGAGGTCGACAACCTCCCGATCATTTTCGCACGCCGCGCCGACTATAGGCCTCCGGGAGAATGATTGGCGGAATTACTAGAGACGACGTACCCTTTGAGCCCACCCCCTGAGTTCCATCGGCGGAAAATCGATGCGGCCAGTCTGACTGATCGGCGGAAGGGGGGAACACATCGGAACTGTCGAACAGTAGGCGCTGACAAGGTATAGTCCATAGAACGTGAGCGCTCCTCGACAAAGAGGGGCCGTGAACTGGTTCGTGCCCGAAAGGGCGCAGCCTCGACTGTGGAAACTATGAGCGAATTGGAGCAGGAGACCGAATCCGGCCGCGGGGACATCGCAGTCGAAATCGCGAGGCAGCGTGAGCTCGCGAGACTGCTTCCCCTGAGCGACCATCAGGTCATTCTCGTGGGTTCCAACCCTCTCCCGTGTCTGGTCGCGGCCCTGGCCCTGGCACCGAGAAAGGTGTCCCTGGTCGCAACCAAGCAAATGGCCAGGCCAGGAGTCTCCGGAGCAACGCCTCTGTTGACCCACCTCGTCAACGCCCTGACCGAAAATGGATTCGAGGTCGAGATTGCGCGGGAAATCGGCGATTCAGCTAGCCCAGATGAAGTGCGAAAAGCCATGCGCAGCGTGTCCGAATTGAGGAGCACGGGGCTCAACTACACCGGTGGGACGAAGTCCATGGCCGTCCATGCCTATGCAGAGTGGATCGCCAGTGGGGCGGATCCAACCCAGGCTTCCTACCTGTCTGCGGACCCGCCGGCACTGGTCATCGGCGGGGGTGTCCGAGTTCCACCAATCGATCTCCGGGCTGCCCCACGCGTCGAACTGACGAAGTTGGCGCGACTGCATGGGCTAACCCCGAAGTCCAGGAAGCATCCGTCCGGCTTCAGAACCGAAGCGCGGGATGCCGAGTTGTCGAGGATCCTTTTTGGTGTCCACCAGACACGGTGGCAGGAGAAACAAGGCCTGGTTCCTCTTCCGAATCTCTGCGGCGCCTGCGGCGCGCGGCTTTTCAAGAAGGCCGACGTTGAAGGGTGCGGCCATCTGGCCATGGACGACGCGTGGCGTCCCGTCGCTGACGCGGTCGGTGCCGTCGACTTCACCTTCGGGGGTGTGCTGAGGGGAATCGAGGAGCGGATCGGGAAGCCTTGGGATCGGGCCTTGAAATACCTCGAGGGTGAGTGGCTCGAGGACATCGTTCTGGAGACGCTCGGCGCGTTGGCTGAAGACGACCCGGCGCTTCACAGCATCGGTACCGAACTTCGGTGGATAGTGCCGCCGACGGGTGGGTCGGGGCAGACACCGGATTTCGAGGTCGACGCGAGCGTCATGCGGGGGCATACGTTCTTCGGCATCTCCTGCACCGCAGACGCGAAGGAACTGGTGAAGCTGAAGCTCTTCGAAGTGTCCCGAAGAGCCATACAATTGGGCGGGGACCATGCCAGATTCGCACTCGTCTGCCTCGCCCCCTCTACCAGTATCGCGAAGCTAGCTGCCGAGCTGTCCGCAAACTGGGCAAGCCCGACTCGGATACTCGTTGCTGGAGGCGACGATGTCTTTTCCGTGGGGCTCGATGGCGTGATTCGGGATTGGATCACACAGGCCCAGGAAGGGGGCTCCGAATGATCTTGACGGTGTTGGACGCTCGATCCGTCCAGGGCTACGTCTTCGGCAGCAATCGGCTCCGGGACAACATCGGCACCTCTCATCTTGTGAGATGTGCCCTCGATGCCGACGGGTGGGCTCACGAAGCGGTGAAGACGCAGTTTGAAGCAACGCCCGGTGCCGTACAATGGGACCTCACGACTCCCGGGCTCACCATGGCGACTCGACCGGAGCTGCGCGCCGAGCTCTTTTTCGCGGGTGGAGGAAACATCGCCCTAGTCTTTCGCACCCGCGACGAGGCCGAGGACTTTGCCCGGCGGTATTCCCGACTCCTTCTGACGCGTGCGCCGGGACTCCGCGTGGAATGCGTACATCAGGAAATTGCCGAAAACCTGGCTGAAGCGATGGCGACCGCTCTTCGCAACCTCACACTGCGCAAGGCGCAGCCTGAGGTGGGTCTTCCCACCCCTGGACTTGGAGTGACCGCGACGTGTGCGATCACACGCACGCCCGCAAACGTCATAGAGGATGAGGAGGCCATCAGTCATCAGATCGAGGCGGCGAGAGCAAGTTCTACGCTCGACGACGCGGCGAGTCGATTTCGCGATATGGTTCAGGAGATCCTCGCGAGTGGGGAGGCTCGACTCACCGCGGACTCCGCCGAAGTCCTCTCTTCCCCTGCGAAGGCGAATGTCTCATTCGAGCTCCCACTCCAGCTCGATGACCTCGGACGCTCCGAGGGGGACAAGAGTTTCATCGGCGTGGTCCATCTGGACGGCAACGGAATCGGGGGCCTTTTCTCGGAACTTCTGACCGAAGGACCTCGACCCCCGGAAGACTTCGTATCAGCGACTCGCGACTTGTCCGCTGCCGTGGACGCAGCGGGATCCCGTGCGGTCGAGGCCGCACTCACATGGGTAGTATCCCGGACAGCGGTTTCCGCCGACGGATTTTTCGTGGCCGATTCCGTGCCGCTTCGCACCTCGAGGACTGGCGCGGTGAACCTGCCTCTGAGGTTCGTCGTCTTCGGCGGTGACGACATAACGCTGGTCTGTGATGGACGTCTGGCTCTCGATCTCACTGCGGCGATGCTCCAGGCATTTGGATCGGGCCCGGATGGTCTGGAGCTGAGTGCATGCGCCGGGATCGCTCTGGTCAAGAGCCACTATCCGTTCGCCCGGGCCTACCACCTCGCCGACTCCCTATGCAGGTCTGCCAAGTTGGCCTGGAAGAACGCGGGCCGCCCGAAATGTGGCGTGATGGATTGGCACCTGCTGGATGGCGGAGTCGAAATGAGCATCAAAGAACTCCGCGAACGGAAATTCGCGATTCCAGACGGCCGCCTCACCCTTCGCCCCTACGCCGTTGGAGCAAGCCCGGGGGGGCTGGAAGACTGGTTTAGGCTGCGCGAGATGATTGGGGCGGTGCAGGACCCAGACGGAGTCTGGGCGGATCGGAGAAGCCTTCTGAAGGACCGCCTCACGGGCGCGCTGCGGCTAGGGCTTGCAGCGACGGAGGACCAGTTGCAGGAGTGGCGGGAGACTCGCGCGCTGGAGTTGCCAGGAGGTGCCTGGAATCAAACGGGCTTCGGGGGCGGGGGAACACCGTATATCGACCTGTTGGAGCTCATGGACTTCCTGCCCGCCACGAGTTCCACGGAGGTGAAGCCATGACCGACGTATGGCTTCGCATAACGCTCCTGAGTGCAACGACGATCGGTGGCGGGGAAGGAATGCCGGCCGAAGTCGACGTGGATGTAGAGTACGACGAGTGGGGTCTACCCTTCATCGGGGGACGTCGGCTCAAAGGGCTTCTGGTGGAGGAAGCCGCTCTCATCCTGGGTGCGTTCCCTCAGGCAGAATGGGTGCAAGCGGCCGAGTGGCTGTTCGGTAGACCCGCGGACGCCCGGAGCATTTCGCATTTCCGGATCGCCGATGGGCAATTGCTTCCAGATGTCCGGGCTCAGGTCCGCGAAGCAGTCGAAGCAAAGAGGGCGAGCGCAGCGGATATCCTCGGCACTCTCACGGAGATTCGCGCGCAGACAGCGATCGACCCCACCACAGGCGCCCCGTTGAAGGGGACCCTGCGGAGAACGCGCGCTCTTCGTCGAGGCCTGAACTTCTATTCTCCAATTGACTGGGGCGGCGATCCGGGCGAACGGCCACAGGCCCTCCTCGCCGGCTGCGCGCTTGCGGTCCGGCGAATAGGGCTCGGACGATCGAGAGGGAAGGGCGCCGTGTCTCTCACTTTGGTGGACGCCGATGGAAACGATCTGACGCGTACATGGGCGCAGCCGCTGCTTGCGGCGGGAGGACACTCGTGAGTTGGGTCCTGGGCATTCGAACGAGACTCACCTCTCCGCTCCTGATCAGTGCGCCCGGAGGGGATCCCAATACGCTAAGCACCCGAACCTACATCCCAGGCAGCGTCTTTCGCGGCATAGCAGCCGCGGGATTTCTTGCTGAGCACTCGCCGGCGGATCCACCGATGGATCCTCAGTTCCGTGAGCTCTTCCTCGACGGAGGTGTCCGCTATCTGAACGCCTATCCAGAGGAGCCAAAGACCGCGCGTCGCCTCCTCCCGCTTCCGGCTTCGCTGCGATTGGACCGTGATGAGGATGGTCGAGCGATTGATCTTTGCGCCGAAGGGGCAGACGGGGGCGCCGACTCGGACGGAGAAAGCAGTTCCGGGTCGCGCGCAAGGCGGCTGGACCGGCTCCCTGACTCGATGGCGTACGGTTTCTTGGAGGCGGAAGGCTTTGGCATCCATGCGATGGGTCCCGGCGTGGAGACGCGCTTTCATCACCAACGGGACAGATCGGTGGGAAAGCCGATTGATGGGGGCATCTTCACGTATCAGGCGCTTTCGCCAGGTCAGACGTTCGTCGGGCATGTGCTTCTGGACGCTTCTGAGGACGTCGCGCGAGCATTGGCCGGGCTCATGGAAAGGTGTTTCTCACGGGATCGCTTCCGGATGGGCCGATCTCGAATGACGGAATATGGCGGACGGGTCGTGGCGAACGTGACAGGTCCCCAGGATGCCTCGAAATGGTCAGAACAGCCGATACCATCGGCCGAAATCGACAAGGGGCAACGCCTCACCGTGACGTTCGTAAGCGAGTACGCCGGTCCTTGTGACTTCGGCGGGGCCGCGCGTGCGGAAGTCCTTCGTGAACTTGCCGATCGAGGCATTCGCTTCGTGGATGATTCCGTGCGTTGGTTCGGGCGCCAGGGAGTCCGCGGGGGTTTTCCGTCCGTATGGAGGATGCCCCTGCCGGAGTCGCGAGTGTTCGAAGCGGGCACCCTCCTCTCCGGGCGGGTCGCGAAGCGGCTTGAAGCCGGGGACCTCCATGCGGTGGAGTGGGCGGGCCTGGGAGGTCGCCGGGCGGAAGGTTATGGAAGAGTGGTCTTCAACTGGCACGGCCAAGACCTCGTTTGGTCGCATCACCACATCGCCGTTGCCGCGGCCGCCGCGGATGAGGAATCCGATTCACGTGCACCGCTGGCCAGTGGAGCGCGGACTGAGGAGGGCCGACGCGTGGTGGCCGAAATGGAGGCACGGCTGATCCGTGCGGAGCTGAATCGCCGTCTGGGCCCCGCTGCGCGGAAGCAGGTGCCAGACCGTGTCTCGGTGGCAGGCAGCGTTCTGGCGAGATTGCGCGAGCGGGTTCGAACGGCCCGCTCGCCTCACGAGATCGAGGCGTGGCTGAAGGACGCTGAGGACAAGAAGGCCGGACGCGCACTGAAGAAGCTCAGGCTGGGTGAAGAAGGGCAACGCATCCCGACTTTCGATTTTGTTCGGGCGCTGCTCCAGGAAGTGCGGGGTCGCCCGGCCATCTGGGCGGTGTTGGGCCTGGAATCGCTTGCGAAATCGGGTCCGCGAGTCCAGAAGGAACGCAACCCGGCGTCGAGCATGGCTGAGGATCCGGGAGCGCACTTCGAATATCTCCGAAGATTCCTCGACCAGGTGCTGACGGTGGCAATGGACCGTTCGGAGACGGAGCGATGAAGCCGCGATACCTGGAAGCTCGGCCACAATCCCGCCGGATCGTGGTGGAGGGAGTTCTCGAGCTGACCTCTCAGACCAGTCTTTCCGCGCCCAGTTCATGGGCTACGACGGATTCGGCGATCGTACGGGACTCGATATCCGACACTCCGATTCTTCTTGGGTCCACGCTCGCCGGGCTCCTTCGGCATGCGCTACGAGCGCGGCTCGCCGGGCCCATGAGGAAGGAAGCATCCGGCCTGACCTCACCACTCTTCGGCGACGCGGACGACGCAGTAGGCCAGAGCGCACTCATCGTGGACGATTCGCTCGCGTTGCATGCCGCTTGCGCGACCAGAGACGGAATAAGAATCGATGGGGGGTCTGGTGTGGTGGAGGAGGGCGCCAAGTTCGACCTCGAGGTTCTCGAAGTGGGTACTCGGTTCCCCATCCGCCTCGAGCTGGTGCTCGGTGGCCGGGAGGGAGACGACGCCAAGACCCTTCAGGACTTCCTCACGTGCCTCGGGGCACTGGAGGCCGGAGAGGTGCGGCTTGGAGGTCGAACCCGACGGGGGTTTGGACGCTGCCGGGTTGCTCCCAATGCCGACGGTGCCCGCTGGTCGGTGTGGGATTTCGAGCTCGGGACGCCCGGCGGTCTCCTCTCATGGCTCCTCTTCGACCGCGTGGGGCCGGAGGCGAAGACCGGGTCAGGGAGTGATCGGGCTCCTACTCCGCAGCCCGTGGCGGGGATTGACATCCTGGCCGCACGGCTCGGCTCCGAGATCCGTCGTCCGCGCTGGGAGCAACTCGAGATCAGGGCCCTACTCCAAGTCACCGGATCCATGCTTGTGGGCGCGACCACTCACGATCCCGCTGCGGCCGACGTTCGGGCCATCCAAAGACGTACGTCGGAGGCGGACGTGCTGGAAGAGTTCCTTCCGGGGACGTCGTTGGCGGGGGTCATGCGACACCGTGCGGTGAAGATCGTGCGCACGCTCGCTCCCAGAGACCCCAGCGCGGGGCTGGAACTCGTGAGCCTCCTGTTCGGTCCCTTGCATGGTCATGGAGCTGCGGACGAGGTGCCGTGGGCTGGGCTACTCGAAGTCGATGACGCGCGAATTACTGGAGGACGGATACTGCGCCATTCCCGCGTGAGCATCGATGGCTGGACCGGAGGTGCGCGGGACCACCTCCTTTTCGAGGAAGACGCGCTCTTTAACGGCACCGCCGAGGTGGCGATGAGAGTTCAGCTTTCGGGTGTGGCGCGAGCCGAGGCCCTCGCGGGCCTTTGCATCTGCATCTTCCGAGATCTCTACGCCGGCGATCTTCCGATCGGGCGCGGAAGTTCTATCGGGAGGGGATTCGTCCGTGGAATGAAGGGGAGCCTGACGCATCGCCCTGAAGGAGGTGGCGACGAGAAGAAGTGGACGCTCGGTGCGTTCGATCCGGCGCGCGGACTCGATGCTCAGGGGGAATCGGTTGATGAACTGGAACGATGGGTGAAGGCGTTTCTCGACCACATCGGGTTCGAGTCGATCGGCCCTGCCGGAGGCCCATGATGCCACTGGAGATCAAGGATGGCCTTTGCCTACGACGGATTCCACTCGACCATCCGCCACTCACCGAGGCTATCGCGAACGAAGTGCTCGAGCTCCGCCCGGAAGCGGCCAGGCGGGACCCTCGTATGTGGATGTTGGCGTTCGCCGACGACGGAATCATCTGGGGTCGCGTCAGCGATGGTACGCTTAGGACGTCGCCGGACCACGGTGACTGGCGGTGTCCGCGGCTACGTCCGCGGACGTTGTGGCGGCTCCACCTGTTCGGTGAATCGGGGGAGCTCAGGATGCAACGGGCGGGGAACGAATTTCGCGCCGAGTGGCTCGCCGAGGATGCCGATCCGGAAGCTTCTTACCTGGACGAGCTGCGGCTGCTGATTGGACAGGAGGTGCCTACGCCGGGGGAGGCTCTTCCCGGTCCTCCGGAACCAGACTTCGTCCTCGCACGAGGAATGGCGGGAGAGATCCACACACCGCCCCTGAGTCTGCCGGAGATGCGGAGGCGGTCTGCATTGCGGGTTCGCCACTTCCTGCATGCGGATCCCGACACCGGAATGCTGCGCGTCCACGATACGAGAATCGTGGGCTTTTGTTGACCTGAGTTCGAGATACGATCATGGCTCTGGATCGCCACGCAAGAATGAGTGACACGCAAAACAAAGCGATCGCGCCCTATAATTTCGTGCCGCTCCCCGACTCGGTGATGCCTCACCCGGAGGTGGAAAGCGATCCCGACGGACACCTTCTCCGACGCCTTCATGACCGTTTCCACTCGGACCGTTACACTGGAAGCATCACACTTACCATCAAGACCGAAACGCCTCTTTACACGCGCTGCGCCACTTCATCGGGCGGGGGGCCTGAGCTCGAAACCGATTTTTTTCATCACGGCGAGGATCCAACCACACCGTTCATTCCGGGAAGCTCGCTGCGGGGCATGATCCGGTCGCTGGTGGAGATCATCAGCTACTCCGGATTCACCGGCGTGGACGATCGCCAGCTCTATTACCGGACCTTCGGGTTCCCAGAGAGCGCTCGAGAGCGGTATACGGAGCGAATGGAGGCCGTGAAAGGCGGCTTCTTGAGAGTCAATCGTTCAGCGGCAACCGTGGAGCCGCGGGAGGTGTTGCGCGTTTCCCTCCCAATGTTGAATGATGCCGATTGGACGAGGCCCCGGCACTACGACGCGTATCCTCCAGTCTGGTTCAAGCGAGCCGAAGGGGACCCCGGCCCTGGATTTCCACTGGTTTCGGCGATTTCACTCAAGCAGCCGGTGAACGCGGAGGAATGGGAGGACGGATGTCTTGTCTGCACGGGGCCGATGCAGGGCAAGGAACACGAGTTCGTTTTTTCGGTGGAGGGCATCGGAACTGACCTTCCCGTTCCGGAGTCGGTCCTCGAGGAGGTCAATCAGCCCGACCAGATCACGCAGTGGCAGGAGGGCGCATTCCCCGAGTCCCGCCTTCGAGCCCGTCCTGGCGAGTTTGCGGATGGCGATGCCGTCTTCTACCTGGTCGAAGGCGGGAAAGTCGATGCCCTCGGCCGTGCACGAATGTTTAGGCTTCCGTACAAGAATCGAACAAGGCAAGCGCTTCCCCAGGACCTTCGTGCCGGCCACGAGATCGATCTGGCGGGAGC
Organism: Gemmatimonadota bacterium; assembly: GCA_040882465.1. Taxonomy (NCBI): domain Bacteria; kingdom Pseudomonadati; phylum Gemmatimonadota; species Gemmatimonadota bacterium. Next base: position 7,718 of record JBBEBG010000024.1, on the reverse strand, counting down.
GATCTTCGGGATGCTCCATTCCGGGTTCGGGTCGCGGCCGAAGCCGATAAAGGGCCGAGTATCCTTCGAGGACGCGCGCTGCATGGACCCCAGTCCCTTCTTGGACGGGGATCCGCGGAAGCGCCGCGTGCCAAAGATCCTCTCGAGTCCCAAGCCCTCATCGTTCCAGCTCTATCTTGTGCAGACCGGGAATGATCAGAATGAACTGCGTGACTACGACGACCCAAACGCCCTTATCAGGGGGCACAAGGCGTACTGGCACAAGGAAGGGCAGGAGCATGACGCGTTCGAACAAATGGGCGACGGGCCCGGTCAGTTCGACGTCCAAGCGGGGAGTGCTTTCCAGAACAAAGAGGGCCGTTGGACCAAGTCCAAACTACACACGGTGATCCGACCGGTCCGGGCCGGAGTGTCGTTCACCGGGCGGGTGAGGTTCGAAAATCTCTCCTCAGTGGAGCTGGGTGCGCTGCTGACGGCACTCGATCTTGGAGAGACCAAGCGGCACCGACTCGGTATGGGAAAGCCGCTCGGTTTGGGTAGCGTGAGGCTGGAGTGCGTGCCCGTCATCGAGGCGGTCGCCTCACGATATTCCGATCCTTTTCGGGGTGTCCGTCATGACGAAAAGGTCGAGAACATTGTCGGTCAGGCCCGTCGCGACTTCCGGGATCGGGTGTTCTCCCACGACGGAGAGTCTGTGGACTCCGAGAAGCAGGTCTGGGCACTGCCGCGTCTTCAGGCGCTCGCCAAGCTGCTCGAGTGGAAACACAAACCGGCCTCTAATCTGACTGATTATGCGGAGGGACCAAGTAGGGGAAGGCGAACGGACGAACAATGGAAGCACCGGTGGGTGCTCCCATCCCCACACGACGTGGAAGCGCCGCCGAATTCCCTTCCCGGACGTCGGGCGGGTGGTGGTGGTTCGGAGGAATCGATCCCCGCCCCCACGGAATCGGTGAGGAAGGCAGGCGACAGGATTAAAGCGACGGTCATCGAGCTGGTGAACAACTACGGTGCCGTCAAAATCAAGCTCGACTCGGGCGAGCTGCTGGACTACAGTCGCGTGGGACTCAAGGTCGGTGACGAGATTAGCGTAACGATCAAGCAAGTAGTGAACGGCAAAGTCAAGCAGGTCAAGTAGCCAATGCCGGCTCGCTCGATGGTTCGGGGGGCTGGACTTCTGCGGCCCGACGTCGGAATGCCCGCGCCGAGCTGTGCGGACCTCCTGAGTACGGTGCTGGTGCTGCGGGCGCTTGATTCCGGGACTCTTCCTTCCACGAGTGGATATCTCTGCTACTCCGCGATCCTCAACCTTCTCCGCGCGGAAGATGCGGGGCTCGCCGAGGAACTGAAGTCCGACAAGACATCGCGAGGCCTGACCGTGTCGGGGCTGTTTGGAGATTTGCCGTCACGTGGCGCACGGGTGACGGTGCGCAAGGGCGCCTTGTTCGGCGTGAGAGTGACCTCGCTCATGGGAGAGTTGACGTCCGTTTTCCGCGGGTGGGCGACGCACCTTCCCCAGACCGTCTGGTTGGGGCCGAGGTCGGATCCCGTTCGATTTGAGATTTGTCAGGTGATCGATTCGTCTCAGGGACATCCGCTGGTGCGGATCGGCAGCTACACCCAACTGGTCGAGGAAGCCGAAGACAGCTCGTCGGCCGTTTCCTGGACGATTCACCTGGACTCGCCCGCAACGTTCGAGGCCGGGGGAGGGCATCTGCCTCTTCCAATTCCACATCTCATCTTCGGCGGATTGTGGCGTCGGTGGCGGACCCATGCCACCCCAGAACTCATGGATCCGTGCGCGAACGGACTTCGGACCTTGCTTGCTGCCGTCGGCGAGCGGGGTTTTCGGCGCACAGGCAGAAGGCCGTCGCTCAGGTCACTCGACCTCGCGGTGCGTGTAGCGGCATTCGACCTGCATAGCCGCATGCTCGACTTCGGACCCTCCGGCGGAAAAAGAGTGGGGTTCCAGGGGCGCGCCGCATTCGCGCTCCCCCGCCGGTATCGATCCCCCGAGGCGTCGCGAGCCCTTTCGATCCTGACCCGGTTCTCCTACTACGCCGGCGTTGGCGCACACACCGCGGTGGGGATGGGGCAAGTGGGAGCCGTCACAGTCCAACAATCTTCCTCGAGATGAGCGCGACTTCGCACCATCGTCCGAAACGGAACCCGAACCCGCGTGCGCGAGCCTATGTTGTCGCGTACGACATCGTCGACGGATCCCGGAGGAAGCGAGTACACGACCTCCTTCTGGACTTCGGCGTCCCAATTCAATACAGCGTGTTCGAGTGCCGCCTCGTCGCTACCGATCGCCGACGCATGCTTCAGGCGATTCGGCCTCTCATCTCACTTCCCGGTGATGCCCTTTTCGTCGCCGTGCTGTGCGCCGCCTGCGAGCGACGGACCCTTCGAGTGGGAGGCCCCGTCACCGAGACCGATACGCTGGTGGTGTGACCTTACCAGGTTGCGAGGAAGGGGCGATAAGGGGCGCCACCGCCAAACTGCGCCGCCAGTCGGCGGGCCTGGGCATTAAGGACCTCTTCGAGGGTCAACTGCCGGTCGCCGTATCGGACAAGGGAGCCGAGCCGCTCTCGTAATCGGCGTATGATACGCCCCCTCGTTTCCGCATGAAGGAGGCCATCGGTGCCGAGCTCGGTGGGCTGCCGCTGATTCAGGTAGGCGAGAACCACGCGATCCACGACTGGTGCGCGAAACTCTTCCATCAGGTCGAACACGAGCGCGAGGCGGCGCTCGGTGGAAGCGTGTAGAAACCCGATTTCCGGAGCCAGTCCCGATCGGACGATTGCAAGCTGAACCCGCGACTGAAGGACGGCGTAGCCATAGTTGAGAAGCATGTTTACGGGGTCGCGAGCGCCCCTTCCAACACGACTTGGAAAGGAACTGGCGCCGCCCGCGGCCAGGCGAAATAGATCCCAGTACCATTGGGCGGCCCTGCCTTCAAGGAGAAACACGCTTTGTCGCGGATCTTCGACTCGGTCGTGGCGGAGTGCCTTCAGCTCGCGAAGGAGGCCCCCCACCTCCTCCCGGGCGCGATCGAGCCGCGCAGAAAAATCTGGATCTGCTCGCCTGCGGTACTTCCCTGCATACTTCATGAGCGCCATCTGATTGCGGATCTTGCCGATGGCGAACGCCTTTGCGAGGCCCAGGGAGACCCGAGGATCGCTGAGGGCCTTCACCTGTCCCACGCATGCGCCAACCTTCTTGGCCGCGGGACTCGACAGAAGCGCCTGGACGCGCGAGATGCCGTCCACTACGAGGAGCGGAACACCCTTCTGGGCACAGAGCGTCAAGACATCAGAGGAGAGGGAGACACCTCTCGCCGCAATCGTGAGGGATCCCAGGTGAAGCACCGGGACCTCAGCGACAGTCTTCCGCTGAAACCGCACCACGATCCTCTCGCCACTCTTTCCAACGAAATGACCGGGCGTATTGATTACGAGATCGGAAGCTACGGCGCGGGTTATGTGGTGGCGGCGTCTGCTTGTCTGAACGACCCTTTGGGGCGTGGGCGGAGTCCGGCGAGGCTGCTCCGAGGGACGCGAACCGGTGAGCGACGTCTGGGAGACGGGCGACTCACCGGGGTCGGTGCCCTTCCAGATTTGCACGTCGATGGCACGGCGATCGGAGTCTGTGCGTGATACCACGAGCTCGAAACGCGAGATGAGCGTGAGGCCCGCACGGAGATGTGGAAGGCGCCCCGCACGTCGAAGTCGAGCAATGCCATCGCTGAGCGCACCCAAGAGCATGACGTCGAGCTCGTGAGCGGCGCCCTCAGAGAGAAGTACGCCGTAGTACCGCTTCCACCCCAGGACGGCCAGGTTCACCTCGTTCAGGAATCGCTCCGGATCCTCGTGGTCCGCGTTTCGAGCGATGGCGTCGAGCCGGCGCCGAATGGAAGCCGCGCGATCGGGTGCAAGCCGTCGTTCAGCCCCGACGAACCAAAGTCCGAGAAAACAGAATCCCTCCTCAGGCGACGCGACGGGAGAAACATCTTCATTGAGGTTGAGACCGAGGTTCTCGCGAAGGAACGCAACCGCCTGATGGAAAGCTTCCCACGCCTTTTCGCCGCTCGGGGCGAGAAGTACGAAGTCGTCGGCGTAACGCACCATCCGATGCTCTCTTGAGATCGCGACGTCGAACTCGTGGAGATAAAGGTTGGCCAGGAGCGGCGAGATCACAGCACCCTGGCCCACGCCCCGGCGGATGTCGAGCCATCGTTGGCGTCTGTCGATCGCTCCCATGCGAAGCCAGAGCTCGATGAGGCGAAGAAGTTCAGGATCATCAGGGAAGTGCGCCCGGAGTAGTGCGAGGAGGCGCGAATGATCGAGGGAACCGAAGAAGTCGTCTATGTCAGCGGTGGCCGCCCAGGGGGACTTTCCGGCGACGATCTCGTGAGTGACGCGACGGGCGGCGCGCTGGGGACCTTTTCCGGGCCGATATCCGTAGCTCATGTCGAGGAATATCCGGTCGAGCTGCGGATCCATTCCCGAGCGCACGACCTCCTGGACGACCTTGTCGCGGATGGAGGGCAGACGAAGGATCCGACGTTCCCTCGACCCGCCTTTGGGAACGCTGATCTCCTTGAGTGGAGTCGGTGTGTATGTCCCGTTCAGGACCTCCCCTCGGAGTTGCCGAAGCGATTCCACGGCGTTCTCGGAGAAGCTGGCTACGGTCACCCCGTCATGTCCACCGGCGGACCCCTTGGCACGAACGCGGTGCCAAGCCTCCGCGAAGGCTCGGGATGTGCAAAATTGGTCAAGGAATGCGCCCATATCCTGGATAGGGCGCAGGACCACTTATTCGGACAGTTCGGTTGCGAAGTTCAGGGCGGCCGGGGGGGAAGGAGCCGGGGCTCGATCTTCAGCGCGTGTGAGGCGTCTTGGGCTTGCCGACGGGCTTGAAAGAGCTCGCAAATTCCTCGAACTGCATAGTTTCGAGCGAAGCCTGGAGGCGGGTTTCGAGAAACAGGCGTGAAAGGAGTCGTGACGCGTCTGTAGGTGGGAAGCCTCTCTATGGTCAAATACAGACGTGATTTGTGGTATCAGGAATCGTCGGGAGTGTGCCGGCGAGTTCGCAACTCGACGTACCGCGTGCGTGGCGTTTCGGCTGTTGCGACCTGCTAAGTGGCGATGCAGCATTGGAATGAGAGGATCCATGGACGAGATGACATGGTCGACTGGCCGAGAGAGCGGAGGGTTGCGAGGATCTCATCCGTGGGCGCCGCAAAGGTTGGACCACACACGGGTTGAACCGCGCCGGCCCGCTGCGTGCGCAAGGTTGCCCACTTGCCCGCGGTGGCGCTATCTATGGAGTCGGGCCCTTGGAATGCCTCTGATGAGGATTCAGACTCTCCCGCCCGGGTCGCCATCTCGAGGCGACTCGGGGTCGGGCCCTTGGAATGCCTCTGATGAGGATTCAGACGACATCCGCCAAAAACAGCACGGTATCGCAGTCACCGTCGGGCCCTTGGAATGCCTCTGATGAGGATTCAGACCCTCCCATGCTCAGGTCGAAAAAGCCGCTGCCAAAGTCGGGCCCTTGGAATGCCTCTGATGAGGATTCAGACCTGCCATGAGATCAGCTCTCGTTTCTGGTCAGCGGTCGGGCCCTTGGAATGCCTCTGATGAGGATTCAGACACGAATACCCCGGCGTAGACAGCCATGGCTCTGAATGTCGGGCCCTTGGAATGCCTCTGATGAGGATTCAGACTCGGTAATAGGTTCGTGCATCACGATGAGCCAGGTAAGATCTATGGAGTCGGGCCCTTGGAATGCCTCTGATGAGGATTCAGACCGAGATTCCTGCTCACGCTCCCATCGGTCGAAAGCAGTCGGGCCCTTGGAATGCCTCTGATGAGGATTCAGACAACGAGAACCCGGAGGATCCGGGCGCATAGGGATGTCGGGCCCTTGGAATGCCTCTGATGAGGATTCAGACGTCGTGGTCGCGGCCGTCAAGCCGGTACCGGGGTTCGTCGGGCCCTTGGAATGCCTCTGATGAGGATTCAGACGACCGCTTCCGCCGGATCAACCGAACGAATGTCGGAGTCGGGCCCTTGGAATGCCTCTGATGAGGATTCAGACTTTCATCCTCGATTCCATCTCCTTCCGCTTCCTGATGTCGGGCCCTTGGAATGCCTCTGATGAGGATTCAGACACGTGATAGTGCGGTGGGTTCTGCTCCCTCGTCGCGTCGGGCCCTTGGAATGCCTCTGATGAGGATTCAGACGAACAAGCATCGGCTTCGGAAACCGAGCTATCGCACGTCGGGCCCTTGGAATGCCTCTGATGAGGATTCAGACGGACAGGTGACGGGCTCGAACTCTCCCAGCCACTCGGTCGGGCCCTTGGAATGCCTCTGATGAGGATTCAGACTCCAGATAGGTTCGGGGCGACAGGTTTGGTAGCAAACGATGTCGGGCCCTTGGAATGCCTCTGATGAGGATTCAGACGCAATAGTCGTGGGCACTTCGTACTCTGGCGGAAGCAGTCGGGCCCTTGGAATGCCTCTGATGAGGATTCAGACATCTGAGCGGCATAGTCCGGAACGAGATCGTCCTGTCGGGCCCTTGGAATGCCTCTGATGAGGATTCAGACGGATTCGGGAAGTTCTCGTCGGTGATCTTGCCGTGTCGGGCCCTTGGAATGCCTCTGATGAGGATTCAGACGTCCAGTGGTCGGATCTGTCCGCCACACCATCTGCACCGAGTCGGGCCCTTGGAATGCCTCTGATGAGGATTCAGACTGTACTCCACAGTCGGTCGAGAGAACCAGACGGGTCGGGCCCTTGGAATGCCTCTGATGAGGATTCAGACCCAATCAGGATGTGGAACATTGGTGTTCCTGAATATGTCGGGCCCTTGGAATGCCTCTGATGAGGATTCAGACCCGGTTGATGGCCTTCTTGCGCTGGCGGAACTCGAAGTCGGGCCCTTGGAATGCCTCTGATGAGGATTCAGACGTGTGGGTTAGGAGTATATCCACAGGGCCCTGATGTCGGGCCCTTGGAATGCCTCTGATGAGGATTCAGACGCCTCCCCCCGCACCACTCACCAGCCTCGACCGCGGTCGGGCCCTTGGAATGCCTCTGATGAGGATTCAGACCCCGATTTCCTACTCTGGGTCCTATGCTGTATTAGGTCGGGCCCTTGGAATGCCTCTGATGAGGATTCAGACGCTTCGTTCCGGAATAACCGACCCATCAGGAAGCGGTCGGGCCCTTGGAATGCCTCTGATGAGGATTCAGACTTCCGCCGACCAGATGTTATCTAACAGGTCGGTGTCGGGCCCTTGGAATGCCTCTGATGAGGATTCAGACCCATCTGTCCGACGATCCTCGATATCAGTCTATCGAGGTCGGGCCCTTGGAATGCCTCTGATGAGGATTCAGACTCGCTACGATCTTCGTCGCGACCAGCAGCCCGCCGTGGTCGGGCCCTTGGAATGCCTCTGATGAGGATTCAGACGAAACATGGCAAGTACAACCCCCGTGGGCCTGTGGTGTCGGGCCCTTGGAATGCCTCTGATGAGGATTCAGACCCGGATGGACCGTTTCGATCTCCGGGCCCTTTCTGTAGTCGGGCCCTTGGAATGCCTCTGATGAGGATTCAGACATTAGACAGTGATTTCCATACTTCTGTGGTGTGGGTTCTCTAAAGTATGTCCCTGTTTCTCTCTAAATTCTGTCCTCCCCTGGG
>JBBEBG010000023.1 GCA_040882465.1 Gemmatimonadota bacterium | reverse complement strand
CGACATCCCCGACCCCGTCCTCTTCCGCGCCATCGAGGCCATGTTGCCGAAGTGAAGAGGCGCCGAGCTACCGGAATGATGGGGGCGGAGTGACGGGCCCAGGGGGGCCGCGCGACCGGAGCGACCGGAGCCAGGGAGGCGGGCCGACCCGAGTGAGGCTGGCGGAGCCACTTGAGCCAGGGAGGCGGGCTGCTGGAGTGGTGATGACGCTGGGACTGCCGGCGTGTGGGGGTAGGCCTGCTGATGTGATGGGAGAAGTTGCTGCAGCCAAGCAGGCGAGCGACCGGAGCCAGGGAGGCGGGCTGCTCGAGTGGTGGTGACGCTGGCATTGCCGGGCGACCGGATGCGTGGGTGCCCTCTCTCGAGGAACGCTGAGACGGCAAGCCGCGCGGCGGAGACACGAGCAACAGCGGAGATACGAACAAAGGTGTAGACAGCCGCCTTGCCCCCGCCTATCTTGGAATGACGAAGCAGTTCGTACATCCATCGGAGCCCCAACAATGTCGCTTTTCGGATGGATGTTTTACTCGGGCACGGTCGGCATCCTGGTCGCGCTCGCGGCTCGCTGCCTCGACGGCGGCCTATCCCGTCTGCGGGTGCCAACGCGGGGAGTCTGGGCGGTAGCGCTCGCACTCTCGGTGTTCCTGAGCCTGAGCGCTCTCTTTGCGAATCACCTACCGGACCCGCACTCCTCGGGCGTCGACCCCGCGGCCTTTCGGTCCGGGGCTCTCGGCGCGTGGTCTGACGGCGGGCAATCACAGAACGTGCCGAATTCACCGATCAACCTCGTCCTTCTCCCCCTCCGGACCGGCGACCGGTGGCTTGCCCTCGCCGCGGAATGGGGTGCGGCGAGTCTACCGGCGAGCCCCAGCGTCACTGCATGGATCCTCGGCCTATGGATCTCGAGCTCAGTCGGGGTCGTCGCGCTCCTGGTGCTCGCCGCGATACGCGCGACGCGCGCCCGTCGGGGATGGCTGGGAAAAACGATTCACGGACGATCGGTTCGTATTTCACGGCGGCTCGGCCCCGCAGTCGTCGGAGTCGTGCGGCCGGAGATCGTTATTCCCCGTTGGGCGACGAATCTCCCGGAGCCGGAGCTTGAGCTCGTCCTCACGCACGAAGAGGAGCACGTCCGGGCCCGGGACCCACTCCTCCTCGCGGTCGGCCTCCTCACGCTGGCCCTTTATCCGTGGAGCCCCGGAGTCTGGTGGCAGGTCAAGTGGCTACGGAGTGCAGTTGAAGTGGACTGTGACCGCCGGGTCCTGCGTCGCGGAGTGCGGCCGGGTGCCTACGCCACTCTTCTGTTGCGCCTTGGAAGCCGGCGCCGGTCGGTGATGATGCCGACGCCGGCGTTGGCCAGCTCCCCCTCACTCCTCGAAAGGAGAATCACGGCCATGAAACGACGTTCGACGATCGCGGCGATTCCTCCGACCCTCGCGGGAGTCGCGGGAGCAATGGCGTTCACCCTTCTCGCTTGCGGGGCGGATGTGCCGGTGAGGCCGGAGGATGGAGCTGGCGGCACCGGGTTGTCGCAGGGGCCTGTGACGCCGGTGGTGACGGTGCCCACGGAAAATGGGGGGCAGGTCCAAGAACGATTGGACCCGCCGGAAGCGAGTCCAGCGGACGAAGTGTCCCCGAATGCGGAGACGCCGGGCGGACAGGCCCAAGGCGACGATGCCAATCCGGAAGGCCTTAGTGCCGCAGGAACAGAGGAAGCAGTAAGGGCTCAAGCAGTCATCATTCGTCGCGACGGGCTTGCCGTGCGCGCCGTGGAGGCAGCACCCCTCGTCGTCGTCGACGGCGTGATCGTGTCACGGTCACTGGGAGCGGATGGATTCGATATCGAAGCCCTCGACATCGAGTCCATCGAAGTCGTCCGGGCCGCGGAGGCGCAACGGCGCTATGGTTCCCGGGCGGCGCGGGGCGCCATCCTCATCAAGACCCGGACGCACGAGAACGGCCCCGGAAACTGAGCCCGCCCCCCCTCAGCCCTCCAGCCCGAGCGCCCAGCGGATCCCGCCCAGGACATGTGCCCGAAAAACGGGGTCGCTGGACCAGATGTCGTCGCGGTGGCCGAGAGAGGTATAAAACACGCGCCCTTCGCCATAGGGGCGAACCCATGCCTGCGGATAATCCCCGCCGACCTCGACCTCGGGCACCCCGCTCAGGTCGCTCAACTCGGTGTCGAGGCTGAGAAGGACGGTCACTCGATCACGCGAGAACCCGATGGGAATCCGGTTTCCGAAGAGGATGTCCACGTTTTCGTCGGGGCGAGCCGCGTCCCAGGGGGCTGTCCCGAACTGATAAAACTCGTCCTGGATCGGCCAACTCGGTCCCAGCATCCGCGTAGCCGGATGGGTTCGATCCTCCACCTTCAGTACAAAGATGCGATTTTGGGCCAGAGTCCGGCGAAAATAGGCGCCGAGCATCTCGCCGAACTCGGGCGTGTCATAAAAAGTCAGCGACGCATTGTGCACGCCGATGAGACCTTTCCCACCCCGCACGAACTCGAAGATGGCCTCTTTTTGCGCATCGTCGAGCGGGAGATTCCCGTTCGTCATGAGCATGAGCCCGTCGAACTGGGAGAGGTACTCCGGAGTCAGAAAGGAGAAGTCGAGGTCGTCCGCGTCCTGCAGATATCCCTGGTGCGTCGTGACCGTGAATCCCCCTTCCTCGCCCAGCGCCGTCACCGCCTCTTCCGCGGGCCGCAGGCTCGTGTGCCGGTAGAGACCCGCGTGCGTCAGGAAAAGAAGCCGCTTCGGGGCCGCCACCTGAGCGGACGCAGAATCGACGCCGCAAAAAGTGGTCGCGAAGGAAACAAAGGCGAGCGCCAAGAGCGCCGGACGGCGTAGCCTCTCCATCGAGCCAATGTTGCGCCCGCCCCTGCCCGGTGCAAACATGGCGCCATGACCGACCCGGCCCGCGCTCCGCTCAACCTCTCCGACTTCGAGCCGCTCGCCCGCGCACAGCTCCCCGCCGCGACCTACGACTATTACGCCGGAGGCGCGGATGACGAACGGACGGTCCGCGCGAACGTTGACGCTTACTCCGACCTCTTCCTCCGCCCGCGCGTCCTGGTGGACGTCAGCCGCGTGGACACCTCGGTCGAGATCCTCGGGGAGCGCGTCTCCTTCCCGGTTCTCCTGGCGCCCACCGCGTTTCAGCGCCTCGCGAACCTCGAGGGAGAGCGGGCCACGGCGAGGGCTGCCAAGGAGGCGGGTACGATTTTCGTGGCGAGCTCCCTTTCGACCGTGGCCCTGGAAGGGATCGCGAATGAAGGTGGCCCACTCTGGTTCCAACTCTACCTCTTCCGGGACCGGGCCCTCGCGGCCGAACTCGTCGAACGCGCGGAGGCGGCCGGATACGGGGCGATCTGCCTCACCGTCACGGTCCCCGTTCAGGGCCACCGCGAGCGCGACGCCCGAAATCGCTTCCAGCTCCCTCCTGGGATCGAGATGGCCAACTTCACGGGGCTCGATCACTCCCGCTTTCCGGAGGTCTCCGGGTCCGGACTCGGCGCGTACATCGGGAAGCAGTTCGATCCGTCTCTCGACTGGTCCGCCCTCGAGTGGCTGCGCGCCCGCACGAAACTCCCGATCCTCGTCAAGGGAATCGTGACCCCCGAGGATGCGCGGCTCGCCGCCGATCAGGGCGCCGCCGGTATCATCGTCTCCAATCACGGGGGTAGGCAGCTGGACACCGCGGAGCCGACGATCCGAGCCCTCCCCCGCGTCGTGGATGGGGTCGAAGGCAGGGTTCCGGTCCTCGTGGACGGCGGAATCCGACGCGGCACTGATGTGGTGAAGGCGCTCGCGCTCGGGGCGCGCGCGGTACTCATCGGAAGGCCCTACCTCTGGGGTCTCGCGGTCGACGGGGAGAAAGGAGTGGAGCGGGTTCTCACCTTACTCCGACGTGAGGTCGAGCGAACCTTTCAGCTCGTCGGGGCCGCAAGCGTCGCCGCCCTCGGCCGCGATCTGCTCGCGCCCTGACCATCCTGCCGCGCCCTGAATGGGGCACCCCTCGGCCCGCGACCGCTTCAGTGCTCCTCGTTGCGGACGAGGACCACGCCAACGATCCGAGTCACCTTTCGTCCCAGTGATCGCGGATCCAGGGCGTTGGAAGGATCGGGCGATACCACTTCCCCCCTATCCCCTCCACCGCTTCGTCCGGTTTCGGACTCCCATGAAAGACGACGACACGCGCCCCCTCAGGAATGCGCGGAGCGTGGAGGTAACAGAGGGGCCAGGGCGCCACGCAGTCGTGCTTGAAGCTCGGGCACCATTCCTCGGGCCAGTAGCGGAGGAGTCCAAGCTCGTGGAAGAAATAGGAGACGTATTCCTGCTCGTTGCGGACGCGCCGCTTGATCCCCTCGAAGTCCTTCCTGAACCGCTCCATCAATGCGGGATACCGCCCCACGGGGAAACGAAGGACGGACGTGTTGCCGACGAAGTAGTCCCGGCGGACCCTGACGAGCCGGTAGTCCTTCGGTACGACGACTTCGCCCGGTTGGTCGAATAGGGGCTCGAGGGAGGCGACGATCACGACGTCGAGGTCGAGAAAGAGCGCCGGGCCTGAAAGGTCCCCGAGGGTGTGGGAAAAGAGCCCGACCTTCCACCAGCCGCGTTTCTGAATCCCCTCCGTCGTCCCCATGTCGGGGAGAGGCAAGATCTCGACTTCCGGCCGGATCCCGGCCCGGTCTTCGGTGAGGCAGACGAGGCGGAAGGGGCGAGAGAGGTTCCTTTGCACCATCCCGTACAACCGATTCACATATTCCACGCCGTATTTCGTTCCCCACTTCATGCAGAGGATCTGCGCGCGGGGATCCGTCACCGTCGGCTCCGGAAGCTCACGTCCGCCGGCGAAGGCTCTGAAGGTCCACGAGCTCGACGCGGTCCCGGTCTATGTGCTCGCCGAGGAAGGTGGCGCCGACCCGCGCGAAGCGCTCGGGGGCGTCGGTCACCAGAAATCGTGGCGGCTCGTGTTTGCCTTCGGGACGCTCAAGTCCCGACGCTTTCAGGAGAAGCTCCGTGGCCGTCGCGGTCGTTTCAGCGCTGTCCACGAGCTTGACCGCGGGTCCGGCGACCTTGGCGATCACCTCGGCGAGCGCCGGGAAGTGCGTACAGCCGAGAAGGACGCTTTCGGGGGCCGGGGCCGGCTCGAGCATCCCGCCGATGTAGTTCCGGACGATCCACTCGACGGCCGGCCCCTCCAAGAGCCCCTCCTCCGCGAGGGCGACGAAGAGGGGACAGGGAACTTGGCGGACCTCGGCGTCCGGATTCCGCGCCCGAATCGCCTTGGGGTACGCACCTCCCCGCACGGTGCTCTCCGTGGCGAGCACGAGGACGCGCCCTTCGGGGGCTTCCGCCAGCGCCGCCTCAGCCCCCGGCTCGATCACCCCCAGAACAGGAACTGGAGCCATCTTCTCGCTCAGCGCGGGGAGCGCGACGGCGCTCGCCGTATTACAGGCGACGACGAGGAGCTTCACGTCGTAAGGGGCCAGCGCCTCGGAGCACTGAAGGGCATACCGGGTAACAGTCTCCGGGCTCTTGGTGCCATAGGGAAGCCGTGCCGTGTCCCCGAGGTAGACGAACTCCTCGTTCGGGAGGCGCCTCTGAAGCGCCCGCATCACGGTGAGCCCCCCCATCCCGGAGTCGAAAACCCCGATTGGACGGTTACGCCGGTCGTCGTTCACTTTGCTCAAAGCTAGGATCGTCCCCTCTTGCACGCCCCTCCCCCCGGGAAGTACCGTCCGGGTCCGGATGTGGGCCCCAGAATGGATATCCAAGGGAGAGAGTCAGCCATGAAAAAGCCACAGGTGCGCGGAAAAGGGAAGACCCCCGGCGCGCGGACCCGCCTCGCCGCCCTCTTGCTTCTCGCGGGGGCGTTGGGATCGGCTGGCGCGCTCGAAGCCCAACGCACGGTCCACATTCTGCAAGAGCCTCGTCACCGTACCGTGCTCGACGACGGTGACGTCCGGGTCCTGGACGTCCAGATCAATCCGATGGACACGACAGAAGCCCACACGCACGACTCCCCCATCATGTACACTTTCATCAGCAGCGGGGGCGGGTCGTCCAATGGCCGGGTCTCGAGCAACACGGACTATCGGCTCGAGCCCTTCACCCATGTGGTGAACAACCAGGGCCCGAACCTCTTCCGCATCATTGCGATCGCGCACTTCGGCCAGGGCGAAGAAGCGGAGAACTTGTTGACCGCGGGGCGCCCTGAAGGCCTCACCGGAGACCCGCAGCTCGAGAACCCCTGGTTCCGCTCCTACCGGGTCGAGCTGGCCCCGGGGGAGGAGACGTCCGTGATCCGGCACCTGCACGACGCGCTCGTGGTGCAGGTCACCGGCGGAAAGACCCACGTGACCCGGGAGGACGGGATCACCCGCGAACTCACGGCAATGGGAGATTGGGCCTGGCGAGATATGGGCTCCCCCTACCAGATCCGGAACGTCGGGGACGTCCCCGTCTCCGTCGTCGTGAACGAGGCCCGCCGGGCGCGGTGACCCGGCGGGGCGGGGCCTAGGTCAGATCGAGCTTCCCCCCTGGCGCGCGCGGTCGGCCAGGAACTGCATGTTTTCCGCCATCCGGAAGATCACGATCACGATCTCGAGCCAGATCCTCATGAATACGACCCAGAGCGCCGCGAAGATGGCGGCGAGCGGGATGGCGAAAATGAAGGCGATGAAGCCGTTCATTGCGCCGGAAAGGGCCGCCGTGATCCCGAATAGGTAGACCAGCGCCATGCACGCCCCGAAAAAGAGGACCAGGATGTAGAGGAACCGGATGAACTTGGCCGTGATGAACGACGAGAAGCTGGTGTCGAGAAGGCCGCCGATGAATCCACGAGGTTCTTCCATACGCCGGACTCCTTTGGTTCGGGAAGGCAGGGAGAGCGGGTGGCCCAGGGATCGGCTACCCGCCCCGATGCTATCGGGGGAGAGGCACGCTCCGCAACTAAGTTTATCGGAACGCGGCACGCCTGGACGCTCGCCATGTGCCGACTCGGCCGCTAAGTTGACCCCCATTCCAGGGGGTCGGCGGCTCGCCCGGAATGACTCCGACGCGGCGGGAGATCCATGACCGGAAACGACGCGGAGAGCCGGATCCCGGCGAAACGTGCCCACGATCTTTATTGGCACTCCGACCGGGGCGTCAACGCCATCGCGGACGAACTGGGACTCTCCAAGAGCCGGTTCTACGATCTGGTGCGGCCCATTCCCGCGGGCGACCCCTGCCCCGAGTGTGGCCGCGAGCTCGTCTACGAGACGAGGACCGCGAGGGACCGGTTGAAGCCAACCTGTCCCGAAGGATGCGCCGAGGCGATGACTCGCTCCGACCTCGCTTCCCCCACGGAGCTCCCGGACAACCGCCGCGTCCTCGCCGGCCTCGCCCTCGGGGTGGCCGCCTGCTTCCTCCTCGTCCGTCTGGTCCGCCGCTGAGCCCGCGCGACCCCATCATTCCGGAAGATGAGGGCATCCCCGACGTCCAGCCCCGGAGCGTCGAGGATCGGTTCGCGCGCCGCATCGAGATGCGCGTCCCCGATCGCCACAATCCCAAGCTCCATCAGGCGATGGAATGGGTGAACGGGAACGACGAGCTCTACGCGAACTGGGTCTCGGCCAACGTCACCGCCATCGAACGGCTCGGGATGAGCGACCACGGGCCGGTTCACGTGAAGATCGTGATGAATCTGGGGGTTCGGCTCGTGCGGCTCCTCATGGACGGCGGAGTCGAGCCGTCGGTGGCCACTTCCTTCGGGTTGGGGCGAGAGGAGGCCGAGCTCGTCGTGGCGCTCGCGGCGCTTTTCCACGACCTGGGGATGTCCATCCATCGTGCCGATCACGAGAGTTACTCCCTCTTCCTCGCGGACGGCTTTCTGAAGGAGCTTCTCCCGACACTCTACGATGTGCGGACCGCCACGGTTCTCCGCTCCGAGGTCCTCCACGCCATCATCGGGCACCGAAGCGGGGGGAGCCCCCTCACGGTCGAAGCTGGAGTGGTCCGGATCGCGGATGCCCTCGACATGGCGAAGGGGCGCTCCCGCATTCCCTTCGAGGCGGGCTCGGTGAGCATCCATTCCATTTCCGCCGCCGCGGTCGAGCGCGTTCACCTCACCCCCGGCGAGGCGAAGCCCGTCCGAATCGGAATCGAGCTCTCCAATTCCGCGGGGATCTTCCAACTCGATCAGCTCTTCCGGAACAAGCTCAGGGGAAGCGGCCTAGAGCCCTTCATCGAGCTCGAAGCTTCGCTCGAGGGTGAGACCGAGCGCCGGCTCTTCCGATCCTTTCAGCTCTGACCCCCATTCGCCGCCAGGAATCGCATGAAGACTCGACGACGTCGTTCCGGACCCACCCTCGTCATCGGCTCCTTGGCCCTCGCGCTCTCGCTCGTCGGTGCCTGTGGGAGCGATGGGGGAGAGGCGGCTCCGGCAACGGGGGACTCCGTTGCCGCGGCTTCTCCCGATCCCCAGGTCGTGGATCTGGCCTCCCTCGGATACAACGAGGGGAATGAGGAGACGGCCCTTTTTGGAGTCGTCGAGTTCGCCGACTTCGGATGCATTCACTGCTACGATTTCCACCAGGGAAGTTACGCGGCGCTCCACGGCGAGTTCATCGCCTCCGGCGACGTACTCTGGAAATACGTCCCGATCACCATCGGGGGATTTCCGAACGGGCGGCTCGCGGGGATCTCCGGAGTGTGCGGGGGGATGCTCGGGCGCTTCGAGGCCATGCGGGACAAGCTCTTCGAGACGCGCGAGGAGTGGCTCGGCACGGACCGGGGAGAAGCTTTGTTCGTCGAATATGCCCGCGCCGCGGGGCTCGACGGGGATGCCTTCGCCGCCTGCCTCGGGGGCGAGGAAGCCGCGCGCATCCTCGATACAAATGATCAGACGGCCCGCACGATCGGTGTGACCGCCACGCCTACCTTCATCGTCCGTGGGATTCCCGTTCGCGGAGCGCCCCTGCTGTCCGAGTTCCAGACCGCCCTCCGGCAGCTCATCGTGGAGATTCGCGAGGAGATGGCCGGAGCGGCGGCCCCGAATTGAGCGGGTGCGGTGCCCAGACCGGGTGGGTCAGCTCCCGATCTGGTCGAAGAAGTCGTCAATGTCGAACCCGGCCGGATCCACCTGGTAGAGCGCGCCCTTGTAGAAGTGCCCCGTCGTCGGAAAGTAAGGCGGTGGCTCCATCGCGGCGCACAGGTCGTAGGCGTACCGCTTGATGTAGCCGTATCCGCCCGGATTGCTGGTCTGGCCAACGGCCCCGCGCGTCGCCTGAATGATCCCCCCGGTCACGTAGAGGCATCCGCGCCCCCAAAGCGTGTTCCCACAGGGTGAGGTCGTTCTCGCGCCGGCGTTGAAGTTCTCCACCGTGAATTTGTCGAGCGCCAGGATCACCGCGTGGAAGTACTCGTCTTCGGTGTCGTCGTAGTTGACCCAATTGTTTCCCGGTGCAGGCTGTTGCGGTGAGTTCAGGGTGTTGTCGGCGACCACGACCTCCTCGCCCCCGAAGAGTCCCAGAATGTCTACGCAGGTGCCGGCTCCGGGGTCGGTGGCGTAAACCAGGTCATCGCCGAAGTAGATGTCCCCCGTGGCCGCGAGGGTAACCCGCCCCCTCAGCGTGCCGCTCAGCACGACATTTCCGTCCACGAAGATCACGCCCTTGAAGTTCGGATTGAGGGCGCGCGTGATCGGAATGAGGTAGCTCCCGTCCGGCCGCCCCTGGACGAGCGGGCTCACCGCTCCCCCCCACTGGAGCCAGGCGCCGTCGCCGTCGTTCGCCACGAATCCCCCAAAAAGGGCGTCGGTCCCTCCGAGGAAGCAGCGCCTCTGGTTGTTCGTCAGGGAAGCGACCCAACTGTCGGGACCGTTGTCCGGGTGCGCGGACGCCGGAATGAAGATGCCATTCGGATGGAAGTGCCCGCAGTTGTCCGAGTTCCGGAGCCCGTTCGCGGGGGCGCGCGCCATGAGCCAGGTAACGTCGTTCGACTGATAAACACGAATGAATCCCTCGTTCGCGCCCGTCGTCGCGCCGTCGTTGTTCAGGTCCACAGCCATGAACTCGATGCGGAGCGTCGCCCCGTTCGCAGGATTGCCGGGGGCGACGAAGTGCGTCCCCCCCTCCTGGGCCTGGCCCCGCAACGTCTCGAGTTCTTGTGTCTCCGGGAGGGGAATTGCCTGCACCCCTTCGACGAACCCCTGCCGAAAGTCCCCGTACTCTTCGCCGGTCACGTCCTCCGCGGTGCGGACCTCCGAGTGGAAGGTGGCGCCCGTGCTGTGGATCTTGATTCGATCGTTCGAATGGACGGGCCCGAATATCTGGTCACCGCCCCCGAAGTAGATATTCGAGGGCTCGATGTCGGTGAAGTAAGCGAATCGCGCGAAGCTCTCCTGGAAAAGCTGGGAACGACGGATCGCGACGCCCCTTCCGGCGTCCCGCACCACTGAAACAGCCGTGCCGAAGATCCCATATTGTCCGCTCAGGATCCCGGAAGGGCCCACGTACGTCCAACGCGAGACTCCCGGAATCGGAGTTCCTTCCCCGTCGAGAACAGCCGCCTCCTGCTCGATCACCGCGAATCCTTCCGCTGGATAGAGGTCCGGATCCGCGTTGACCAACGCCCGGGCCACCTCGATCCCCTGTTCCGCCCCGCGTTCCAGGGCCGATCCCCTCTCGTACATCCGGTTCACGAGAACCGACGACGACGTGACGGCGAGGGCGCCCGCCGCCATGGCGGAAACCACGAGGAGCAGGAGAACCGCGAAGGCAAGCGCCATCCCCCGTTCATCGCGAAGCCTCCGCGGGAGGCGGATTCTCATGGAATGGCCACCGTCGCGGACTCAACCGCGCCCGAAAGAGTCGGAGTGCAATCCTGGGCCGCGAGCCGAAACTGGTAGCTTTGACCGGACTCCAGGTCACCATCCGTCGTGAAATAGGTTGCCTCTCCGGCGGGAAGGCTCCGGAACGGATCCCCCCAGACGACCTCCAGCGCATTCCGTTTCCAGAGGACATACCGCACCACATCCCTCTCGCCTTCGGTCTCGTCTACCGCGGCGTCCCAGTCGAGCCGGATCAGCGGGAGGCCGTCCACGATCTGGAGGGTTGCGGTGAACGCGGTTCCGAGAATCGGCTCCGAGCCGCACGTCCGAAGGGTCTGGAGGCCGGCGTTCGGAAAGGGAATCAGCCGCGTCACCGGAATCTCGACTTCCTGGCCGCCCGTCGCGGCGCGCACCGATCGCGCGGTAACGCGAACTCCACGAATCGAATCCGCGCGCGCGGAGGCCGCTGAGTCGGCCGCAACGCCGTGGAGAGGAGAGGAGTGCACGACGGGAAGTTCATTGTCCGGGACCGAATCCAGTTGAACCGGGCTTCCCGGCGTTTCGCGAATCGCCATGTAACGGAAGAAGGGCTGTCCCGCGACCCGCCGAAGGTCCCGCGCGATGACTTCGGGCGCCCCCCCGTTTACCTGGCGGAAGAGAATGTGATCGCCCGCCTCGCCGTCCAAATCGGGCGCGAAGAAGTAGATGAGTAGCTCGGCGGGGCTCATGATCCCGGGCCCGGCCTGATGGACGGCCTGTGGAAAGGCGAGGGCGGTCCCGGGAATCGGAACCGCCGTCGCCGGAGCCGAGAGCTGGCCCGTGGGGGCATCGGGCGTGTAATAGACGGCCGAGGGATCCCCCTCCAGATTCGTCGCGTAGTCGGCGAAGAAGGCGATCGCGCTTTCGCCCGCGTAAACGAGCGAGGGCTGCCGCTGGATCACGTTCGTGCCGAGAGTGGGGAGGTCCTGACTCAGCCGCTGGACCGCGTATCGCAGGTTCTGGACGACCTCCGCGTACTCCGACCCCGCCCGAAATCCGCGCGTCTGCACCTCGAGGAAGGCGAGCGCGCCCCCCACCGCTGAGGTGAGGAGCACGAGCGAGATGAGGAGCTCGACCAGCGTCATGCCGCGCAGGTTGGCGACGCGGCGGGTCGTCACGGTGCTCCCACAATCACGGTCCGCCCCACGACTCGAGCGGGCGCGTCGCCCACGACGATGACCGAGACCTCGGTGAAATCGAGTGTGCGCCCGTCGAGTTGCTCTTCGACCGTCCGATCAATTTCGGTCCGCCTCTCGAAGCCCGGAAGGTTCGGGAGGGTGGCATCCACCCCGGCGTAGATCGAGTCCAGCCGGGTGTATCGGGGATCCATCTGAATCATGGCGATCCGATCTTCCACGGCGCTGAGACTGAGGAAATCCACACCGGACCGGGTCGTCTCGTGGAGCATCCTCGGGATGACGGCCCCTACCCCGAGCAGCATCGTCCCCATGATCACGAGGGAAACGACCAGCTCGACAAGGGTGAAGCCCCCCGATCGCTCCCGTCCCCCCTTTCTCCTCATCAGCACTCCTCCGTCCATGCAGACCCGCGAAAGCTCACGCACCGCGCCGAGCCGGTCGCGCGCACGACCTGAAGCGCGCGCGTCTCGGAAGGATGCGAGCCCGCGGCCAGCTGCCGCACGCTCGACAGATAGAGGCCTCCCTCGGCGCTTGCGCTCCCGTCCCTTCGGAAAGTCACCTCGGCGTCCGCGAAGCTCACGGGCTCCGGGCCGAAGGCGAGTGGCACCACGTCGCGGCGGCCGAAACGCGCTTCATCCGGGAGGGATACGGCGACGTTGGGCTCATCCCCCTGAATCTCCCCGTCGTTGTTCCGGTCTGCGTGTACGATGAGCACCCCGTTCTCCACGTCGAATCGCACGACGACGTCGTGCTGGAAGAGGACCGCCTGCCTCTGGGCCCGAAGGAGAACCGAGTGGACCTCCCGAACCGCCGCGTCGAGGCGGTATCGTGCGGTGTCCAGCCGGGGAAGGGTCATCATGGCCGAGAGCCCCAGGATGAGAAGGACCACCGTCATCTCCACGAGGGAGAATCCCCCGACCGCCCGAAGCAGACGGATGGTGTCGGTGCTCACTTCTCTTTCGAGTCGAGTCATGGCTCTCGCGGATGCCGTCAGGTCTCCCAGGCGGTGCGCCGTGCCCGGGGGACTCTATGACGGTGCAAGACGGGGACCGCCTCGCCCAACTCACCACCGTCGTAGGCGACCATATTTCTCAAGCGACTGGTATGTCATGACTTAGACGGTTAGGTGCGGCGGATTTGCGGCTCCCTTCCCCGGGCCTATACGGAAGATTCTTCCGAGGTGAACTGGACCGGGAGTCCCGTGATCCGCAAGAAGGCTGGCAGGGTGCGGGACTGCCAGGGCGGGAGTAGTCTGCATTACTTGACGTTTTCAGAGTGGCGCGCCCCGCCCAGGATGTTTACGTTGAAGCGTTGGAGGGTTTCCGCTGGGAGGCTGATCCCCCTTCTCTTTCTCTTTGAATCCGGGGCCGGCCTCTCGTCGTCATCGTGAGCCGACAGGGACCCACATGGACAAGTGGCGGTCTATCAGCAGAAGATGGCCACTTCTGATGTCGGGATTTCTCCTTCTGGGTGTCGCCGCATTTTCCCTCCTGGCGCACCAGCGGGTCGAGGAAGCGTCACTCCTCGCGGCCCGCGAACGTCTCTACAACGCCTCATCACAGATCGCCTCCATCCTCCAGACTTCCCTCGGCCAGGTGGAGGCACGGGTCGAGGGGTTCGCATCTAGCGACGTGATACGCGCGGTCGTGCAGTCCGGCTACGGATTCGCCGGGCCGGTAGCGGCCGGCCTCCGCGACCAGATCGTCGCGAACGCCCAGCCCGATACGTACATCGAGGTTCTCGACGCCGGCGGCCGCGTTCTACTTTCCACGGCGCCCCCTTCCGCGCCACCCCTGCCTTTCCCCGAAGGCGGACCAATCACTCGGGGAGTCACCAGGATCTATCCCTCCGGAGACGATGCCCGGTACGCCGTGCTGGCACCGCTTTCGGTCGAGTCGGCCGATGGCGCGGAGGAATCGGACGGCTCGCGCGTCCTCGGGTGGGCCGTGCTCCGGCTTTCCCTCATGGGAGCCCAAAACGCCGTCCTATTTGCGAGAATGCTCGGGAGCGACGCCCAGCTTCTCCTCACCAACCAGGATGGAGGCATCTGGTCCGACTTCAGCGAAATCGTTGCGGGCCCGGTGGAGTTCCCGGGGGAGCGCGGGTCCGAGCTGTACTATTATGACGATTCGGCCGGCGAGGCCCAGGTCGCGGTGGCGTCCGCAGTTCCGGGCACCCCCTGGCTCGTCTGGGTCTCCCTTCCCGCGGCCACCGTGCTCGCGCCCGCCGCAGACTTCGCGGGAGACGCGCTCCGCATCGCGATCATCGTGCTTGTCCTTGGGACGGCCGGAGTCTGGCTGGTGAGCCGCAGGGTCACACAACCGCTCGTCCGCCTCGCCGACGCGGCTTCGGGAATCGCGGCCGGCGACCTGCACCGACGCGTCACGGTCGGCGCCCGGGACGAGATCGGACTCCTCGAGCGCTCGTTCAACACGATGGCGGACCGAATGGAAGAGGCCCACCACGTCCTCGAGGAGAGGGTGGTGGATCGCACCGCGGAACTCCGCGATGCCAACCGAGCTCTGGTCGAGGCTCAGGCAGGGCTCGTCCGCCAGGAAAGACTGGCCACCTTGGGACAACTCGCGAGTGGTGTGGGGCACGAGCTTCGGAACCCGCTCGGGGTGATGGGGAACGCGGTCTATTATCTGGAAATGATCCTCGAGGAAGCTCCCCCCCGCGTGACCGAATACCTGGGAATCCTCAAGTCCCAGCTCGGCCTCTCCGAAAAAATCGTGAGTGATCTCCTCGACTCCGTGCGGATCAGGTCCCCGGACCGGCACCCCATGATTCTTGAACGGATCGTGGACGCGCAGGTGGATCGAGTCCGTGGCCGGCCCGGGGTCCGGATCGAAAAGGCGTTTCCGGAGGGGCTTCCCAGGGTCTTCGTGGATCCCGTACAGGTCGGGCAGGTCGTTTACAACCTCCTCCTCAATGGAGCCCAAGCGATGGCGGAGAGGGGCGGCACGATCCGCGTGCGGGGAGGCGAGGAGGCGGACGGGCGTGTGCGGCTCGACGTAATGGATGAGGGCCCCGGAGTCCCGCCCGAAGACGTGGACAAGATCTTCGAGCCCCTCTACACGACTCGGGCACGCGGGATGGGACTCGGGCTCTCGGTTTCACGCGCGCTCGCCGAAAACAACGGAGGCGAGCTGCGGGTCTCGGGCTCGCCCCCGCACGGGGCCACCTTTTCGCTCCTCCTTCCGACGCTCCCCGGCGATTCGAACAACGCCGGTCGGATCCCGACCGAGCCGCACCCAGCGTGAGCTCGCACCGCGTATGAACCGCCGCCTCCTCGTGGTGGACGACGAGCCGCAATCGGTTCGAACCCTCTGCGACATTCTCGGCCTCCATGGATGGGAGTGCTTGGGCGCGCTCAGTGGGGAGGATGCCCTCGACACCCTCAGCCGCCAGGACTTCGACGCTGTGCTGATGGACATCCGGATGCCGGGAATGAACGGCGTCGAGACGCTCGTGGCGATGAGAGAAAGGGCCCCCGACTTGCACATCATCCTGATGACCGCATACAGCGCCTCGTCCCTCGTCGAGGAGGCGGAACGGCGGGGGAGCCTCGCCGTCCTCCCAAAGCCCGTGCAATTCGAGCGCCTTCTCGGAATCCTGCAGGACACGGTGGCGGAGCGGGGGCCCGTTCTGATCGTGGACGACGACCCGGCGTTCCTCACCACCCTCTCCTCGGTCCTGGCCGAGCACGGGTACGGGACGCTCACGGCCGGCTCCGTGGGCGAAGCGATGGACCGAATCCGCGAGGCGTCTCCGCGGGTCGTCCTCCTGGACCTCATCCTGGAGTCCGGCCAGGCGCGCGATTCGATCCTCGCCATCCGCGAGGTGAGCCCTGAGGTTGCGATCATCCTTTACAGCGGGCATCCGGTGCAACTCGACGCGACGCTGGAGGCGCTCCCCCGGCAGCTGGTGAACGCCGCCCTTTACAAGCCCTTCCGCCCGGAGGCACTGCTCGCCATGCTCGAGGAAGTGAGCAATGCTTGATGCGCTCAGGGTCCTCTTGGTGGACGACGACGCCCAAATGCTGAGGACGCTCGCGGACGTACTCGAGCTCCGCGGCTTCACGACGGCGACAGCCAGCACCGGAAAGGCGGCCGAAGAGGCCGCCCGCTCCCTTCCCGAACCGCCCGCCATCGCCCTCGTGGATCTCTTCCTTCCCGACATGGACGGAATCGAGCTCGTCCCCCGCCTTCGCAGTGTGTCGCCCTTCACGGAAGTTGTGATTCTCACGGGGAATGCGTCACTGGAATCCGCCGTCCGCGCGATACGGGAGAGGGGCTTCGACTACCTCACGAAGCCGGTGGATCCTCCGGTTCTTATCCATACCCTCGAGCGCGCGGGTGAGCGGTGGCGACGGAGACGCGCCGAGGCGACCCTGCACCGGAGCGAGGAGCAGCTCCGCCGCCTCTTCTACGCGATCGGCGACGCCGTATTTATCGCGGACCGGGAGGGGCGCGTGCATGAAGGCAACCCCGCGGCCCTGGCTCTCACGGGGTACGACCTCGAGGAGCTGAGGGAAAAGACCCTTGGGGCCCTGTTTCGCGGTGCCACTGTCCGGTTCGGAGAGGAACCCGCGGCAATCACCCAGGCCAGCGAGGGGTCGATCGGCGAGCACTACGTCCTGACCAAGGATGGGCGCACGCTTCGACTCGAAGTGCGCACCGCTGCCCTTTCGGAGGACCTTTTCGTTCACACCGCACGCGACCTGACCGAACGCCGCCGCGTGGAAGAACAGATGCACCGGGCAGAGCGGATGGAGGTGGTGGGGCGACTCGCCGGGGGGCTCGCGCACGACTTCAACAACGTCCTCACCGCGATCACCGGGTACACGGAGCTCCTCGCGGCCGACCTTCCCGACAACCCCGAGGCGCAAGAAACCCTCGGCGAGATCCTCCAGGCCGCGAACCGCGCCGGTCGGCTCACCAAGGAGCTCCTCGCCTTTTCCCGGCGCCAGATCGTGCAGCCTCGCCTCCTCGACGTGAATGCGGTCATCGCGGGGGTGGAAAAAATGCTCCGGCGCCTCGTGCGCGGAAACGTGGAGTTCGAAGCCGAGATGGCGTCCGATCTGGGGACGGTGCGCGCCGACAAGGGGCAGATCGAGCAGGTCCTCGTGAACCTGGTGGTGAACGCGAGCGACGCGATGCCGACCGGTGGACGCCTCCTCGTCTTCTCCGGGGCGGTGGCGCTGGACGAAAACGACATTCGCACGCTCCCGTTCGAAATGAAGCCGGGGGAATACGTCACCATTTCGGTGCAGGACACGGGCATAGGGATGGACGAGCAGACGATGGGAAAGATCTTCGACCCCTTCTACACGACAAAAGAGCTCGGAAAGGGGACGGGACTCGGCCTCTCGACCGTTTACGGAATCGTAAAGCAGACCGGAGGTTACATCCACACGGAGAGCGCTCTTGGAACAGGAACGCGCTTCACGATATTCCTCCCCAGGTACGAGCTTCAGCCGGACGAGATCGAAGGGGGAGAGAGGGAGTATGCCCCTTCACCCAGAGGGAGCGAAACGATCCTCGTCGCGGAAGACGACCGGACCGTACGAAACTTCGTTCGAAAGGCGCTCGAGCTTCATGGATACGCGGTCCTCGAGGCCGCGAGCGCCGCGGAGGCGCTCGACGTGGCCGAGAGACACGAGGCGCCCATCCATCTCCTCATCACGGACCTCCTGATTCCCGGGGTGCGGAGACATGGGCTCGCCGACCAGATGGCCACCCATCGCCCGGAGACCCCCGTCATCCTGACCACCGGACACGAGCGTGAAGCCACGGATTTCGGTGACCTGCAGGGAATGGCGGGAATTCTGGAGAAGCCTTTCAACATCGAGACGCTCCTTCGCGAGGTGCGGAGGGTTCTCGACCGGAAACGCGCGTGAGCGGAGCGGATTACCGAGTTCCCGACAGGGCCACGATCGGGCATGTGCATTTGAAGGTCGCCGACCTCGAGCGGGCGATCGCCTTCTACGCCGGCGTCCTCGGATTCGAGCTCACGCAGCGGTACGGAAAGGAGGCCGCCTTCCTCTCCGCCGGGGGCTACCACCACCACATCGGGCTGAATACCTGGGAAAGCGAGGCCGGCCCACCTCCACAGCCGGGAACTACGGGACTCTATCACCTCGCGATTCTCTATCCGTCGCGCTTCGAGCTCGCGCGCGCCGTCTGGCGGGTGCTCGACGCCGGAGTCCAGCTGGATGGAGCGGCCGATCATGGAGTGAGCGAGGCGATCTACCTCCGCGACTCCGACGGAAACGGGGTGGAACTCTACCGCGACCGGCCGAAGGACGAATGGCCGGCGGACGCGGAAGGAAAGCTTCTCATGGGAAGCCGCCCCCTCGACTTGGAGGAGCTTCTCGCCGAGGCCCGGAAGGGGTAACGGGTTACCCCCAGACCTCGAAGGGGTCGGGGGCGGGGGGAGCCGCGGAGTCGTCGGGCGGCGTGGCCGCGCCGTCGGACGCCGCCTGTTCGCCATCCTCCGGCGTTTCAGCTGAAACGTCCGCCGTGGCGTCCGCCTCTTCTTCCGTCGGCGCTTCCACGTCCCGCTGCTGTGGGGGTCGCACCTCCCCACCCAGATATCCCGTCAGGAGCTCGACCAGTTCCGAGAGGAGCAGGTCCGGCACCGGATAGGGCGAAGGGGTGGTGGACCGCGGGGAACGCGCGCGAACCGCGGCATCGTGGAGCGTCCCCGTGAGGACGCGGACCGCGAGCTCGGTGCGGAGACCGTCTCCGGGGAGGAAGCCGGCGAGCTCCTTCGCAACCCGGTCCTCGAGGCGGCGGCGGCGTGAGGGGGCCGCGTCTTCGATCCCCTCCATGAAGGCGAGGTCCCGACCTTCGCCGGAGAGGTAGAGCTCACCGAGGCCATGCACGGCCGGCTCGAGCGTTGCGCGGAGGCCATCGCCGGAGTCGGCTTCGGATTCTCCGCCCTCGAGCGAACTCTTCAGCTCGGTCCAGCCGGTGATCGCCTTATCGAGGGCGTCCTCTCCCATATAGCGGAGCAGATCGTCCTTCCCTTGGAATCGCGCGTAGAAGGAGCCGACCGACGTGCGCGCTCGGCGGGTGATCGCTTGCACCGTCAGCGCGTCCGGGCCTCCCTCCTCGAGGAGCGTCCACCCGGCAGCCAGTATCCGTTCGAGGGTTTTCCGGCTCCGCTCCTGGAGCGGCGCGCGGACGAGCGGAGAGTCCTGCGGGTCGGCCATGAACGCGGAAGTTGCCCTGGTGGAGGGGTGGATTGAAGGACGCCATGAGACTACTCAGGCGGGGAGAATAAAACAAGCGTTCTGATTTGGGGCGCCCTCGCGGGGCGAGGGGGGAGCCGCAACGATGAGCGCACGCTGATTTCCGCATGCGATCCTCGGTTGGCACTCACTCACGGTCCCACCTGGAGGAACCTGCCATGCCGCCCGAGCGCCTTCCCGCATTTTCCCTGATCGCTCCTCCGTATCGTGACTATCTGGAGTTGAGTCCCGAGGATGCTCTCCCGGCCAGGCCCGGTGTGCTTTGGGGTGCCGGGCTGGTCTGGAACATGGACCAGGGAAGAGCGGACGCTCACTTGCGGTTCGCCGCGGCGAGGCCCGGCGGGCTCCCCCTTCTCGTGGTCCTTCCCGCGGCGGATTCACTGCGCCGTCTCAAGCCTCGCGTCCTCGAGATCGTCGAGGACACGCGCCCCCACTCGATCCTTCCCCAGCATCCGAAACCCAGCCCGGAAGAGATCGCCCATCTCCTTCGCCGCGAACCGGACGTTCTGGCGGGAGAGATCCTCGACTTCCTCATCTGGCGTGGGCTCCACCTCGACCAGGAGACCCGCAGAATCCTAAGGCGCATGATCGAGCTTTCGGCCAACGTTGCGACACTCTCTGCCGTCGCGCGGGGGGTCTACCTGTCCCGTCGTGCCCTCGGCCGTCGGTTCAAGGATCGTGGCCTCCCGGTCCCCTCCCATTGGCTCCAGTTCTGCCGGGTTCTCCGAGCGATCATGAGGCTCCAGAATAGCGACGCCTCCCTATTCGACATCGCCCGCTCCATGGGCTATCCCGACGGATTCACTCTCAGCAATCAGATGGAGCGGATCCTGGGCGTTCGCCCTTCGTTCGCCCGTGAGCGCTTCGGCTGGGAGTGGGTGCTCGAGGCTTGGTTGCTCCGCGAACGAGAGTGCGGGGGCCTGCTTCAGGCGTTGAAAGGACCGACACCATCGAGGGCAGAGACCCCCATGGAGGCCAGCGCCGCGGCTCCGGAAGAGCCCGTCGGGAACCCCGCT
Organism: Gemmatimonadota bacterium; assembly: GCA_040882465.1. Classification (NCBI taxonomy): domain Bacteria; kingdom Pseudomonadati; phylum Gemmatimonadota; species Gemmatimonadota bacterium. Next base: position 2,811 of record JBBEBG010000023.1, on the reverse strand, counting down.
GAAGGGGACGCCGACGGACCAGCGGACGAGAGCGAAGCGAAGCGGAACGGAGCCGCGGCGTGACCTCCGGAGCCGACGGGAAAAGCGTGGGCTTTGCGCACAAGGACCTTCGAGAGAAATCTTGGAGTGGGTCGCCGCGAGTTGATTCGCGGTACGTAGCCTCATGCGATCGCGGGGAGACGATCCTCTTGGCGGAAAGTCGCGCATTGCCTCGAGCGCGGTTTCGGGTCTGCGTATTTGGAGGCCCGATCCTCTTCCGGGATGAGCAGGCCGTTCCCCTCTCGCCATTGCAGGGCGCTCTTCTCGGGATTCTGGCTGCGCACCGTGACGAGGGAGCGAAGAGGGACCGCCTCCTCTCCTTCCTCTGGCCCTCTGGCACGGACGACCAGCTGCGACCCCGCCTCAACCAGCTCGCTTACTTTCTCCAGCGGCGCATGGGCGGTGGCCGAGTGATCAGCCTCACGGGGGGCAGGTATGTGCTCAACGGGCACCGCGTCGCGAGCGATCTCGACGAACTGGCGGCGGCACTACGGGACTCCGATCCGGTCACGGCCGTGGACCTCGTCGTCAGGGGCTTTCTTTCCTCGCTCGATGCACCTGGGACCGAGGAGCTCGAGAGATGGATCCAGGAGAGAGATCTCCACTTCCGAGCCCAGGTTCGAGCACTCGCCGCCGCTCGGTCAGCCGAGGTCGAGGAGCTTGGGGACTGGACCGCCGCCGAGCAATTCGCTGACGCCTCCCTCCGGCTGAGTCCCAGCGACGAGTCTGCGTTACGGCGGTGCTTGATGGCGAAGGCCCTCGCCGGCAAGGTGAGGGAGGCGGAGGCACGTTATGCAGGGTATCGCGAATCGGCGCTTCTTGCGGACTCGGCGTGGAAGCCGGGCGAGGAGACCACATCGCTCTTGTCTCAACTCGAGGAGTTGGCCTCCCGAGCTCCCGCCCTTCCCGAGCTCGCAACCCAGACCTCGCCGGATCCGCCATTGGTAGGCCGCGCGGAAGAGCTGGCTGGGCTCCGTGCTGTCCTTCGTGGTCCTACGGAGGACCGTTTCCAGACGTTGGTCGTGACGGGCGAACGCGGCATCGGGAAGACCCGCCTCGTGCGGGAGGCCTTGGCCCGGACACGGTCGACTGCCACTCGGGTGTTGGAGGGACGCTGCTCAGAGTTCGAGCGGAACATACCGCTGAGCCCATTGCTCGGGGCGCTTTCACAGCCATGGATCGGGCGCCACGTCCGATCGCTTCCCGAGCCCTGGCGGAGCTTGCTCCTGGCTCTCCTCCCCGAGTTTTCGGCGGAGGGCGCCGCGGCAGGCGCCGGACTCGGCGACTCCCCGGAGGATGTGCCGCGTGCGACATGCGAGGCCTTCCTTCGCCTCCTCGAGATCCTGGCTGATGGCAGACGAGTGGTCTTGGTCCTCGACGACCTCCATTGGCTCGATGCCACCTCCTTCTCCGTCCTTCAATACGTCCGAGAACGGTGGACCCAGGGGGGGTTCCTTCTGATCGCGACGATCCGGCCCGAAGAGCTCGAACGCGAGGCATTGCTCAGTCGGTGGCTCCGCGGCGGGCTGCCTGGGCTCGCCCAGGCGCGGGAACTGCCAGTGGGTCCGCTGAGCGTAAGCGAAATCGCACTGCTCATGCGAAGCGCCATCAAACTCGGAACGGGCGGAGATGCCGACCGAGCGGCGGCGGAAGGTAGGGTCGCCAGCCTCGCGGAGTCCGTAGGTGGTCATCCGCTCCTCGCGATCGAGTGCGCACGCCACCTCGTGGAATCAACCCCCGACCAGTGGTCCGTCGCGGAACGCGCGGGATTGTCGGAGGCCGTAAGCGACATCGTCAGGCTTCGCACGTCGGTGCTGTCTGCGGGGGCCCGTCGGTTGCTCCAGGCGCTTTCGGCAAGTGCAAAGCCCCTGCCGTATTCCCTGGTCGAAAAGGTCTGCGGCCTTCGGTCACAGGACCTCGCGGCTCCCCTGGACGAAGTCATCCGGCATCAGCTCCTCGCCAATTCCAAGAGGGGAATTGGCTTTCGACACGAACTCCTGCGCGAGGCCGTATATCAGGATCTGGACGAGGGGCAACGGATTGCAATGCACCTGAGGATCGCAGATGCCTTGATTGATCACGGCGAGTTGGGCACGGACGTCGATGTCGCGCTCCATTTGCTGGCCGCGGGCGAAGGCCGTCGTGCCAACGCCCATGTGCTAAGTGCCGCTCGGACCGCCATCTCGACCGGTGGATGGGTGGAAGCCCGCAGCTTGTTGGAGGCGGCCCTCGAGAACGAGCCCACTCCGCTGGAACGGGAATCACTGGCGGCCCAGCTCGGCAAACTTCTGGTGCTCATGGGCGACTTTCCCCGAGCACAGGAGCTCTGGGCGGTTGAGGAAGAAGAACAACGAGGTCGCGGTACCCGCGAAGCGGCACTTACTGCGCGGCTGCGGCGCTTGGAGGCACTGTTCCTGGACCCCAGCTCCGATCGCGGCGCGTTGCGACAGACCGTCAGCGGGCTGCGCAAAGAAGCGGAATCCCTGGGCCTTCAGAAGTTGGTGGGGGAGTCCATGGGACTCGAGGTTGCAGTCCTAGACCGAATGACCCGAGCCACTGAAGTCCGGGACGTGACCGCGGAAGCTTCGGCTCTTGTCGGGAAGGGCGATGCGGATGCGAGGCTCCAGTTCCTCCTGGTCTCCATGGTGGACGCAGTGTACGGGAATCCAACCAAGGCTGCCGCGATGGCCGACGAGGCCATCGCACTGGCATCAGACCTGGGAAATCCCGACCTGCTGCTCAGGGCTTACAACTGGAAGATTATTGCGTACT
>JBBEBG010000022.1:3026-108015 GCA_040882465.1 Gemmatimonadota bacterium | reverse complement strand
GGGGGGTGGGGTCATGCTCGTGAGAACCCTGGGGTCATCCTCGTGAGAAGTGACATCACATCAAGATTCTCCTTGCCCCAAACCCGCGCGTAGAGGCCCACCAAAGCCCTGAACGAGAGCCCTTCCAACTCGATTCCGTAGTGAGCTCTCAGCAGGCCGGTATACTCATCCAGGGCTAGGACGGCTTCGGGCTGGAAATCTTCATCGCATCGATAGACATCGTCAGGCTCGAGAGTGCCTCGACGATAGCGCCTTTGGACACCATCGAAGTCAAACACGATGTCGTAGTGGTGATGTCCGAGCTCCTTGATCGCGTCCGCGTTATGCTCGACCAACGAGCTCCCTCCGAAGGCAAAGTCGATGACCATCAAGAGACTCGATTTGCCGATCGAGTTCGTCGCGTTGTCGTCGCCGAGGACAACGTTCAGGCCATCCGAGAATCGAATGGTATTCGTCCGGAAGCGCTCGCACCGGATCTCACGCAGCATACGACAGGAGTCCCTTTTCAAGATCGATGTCAATTCGGCCTAGCACATAGAGGACGTCTAACGCCAGCATGAACTGATCGAGATCCCGAACATCTCGCTCGACTCGGTGCAAGAGCTCCGAAATCGAAATGTCGTAGGGGCCTTGGGCCATAATAATGGGCGTCAGCGCCAGGGCCGATTCTTGGAGCGTCACGATCTTGTTGGGGGTGATCACTCAAAGACCTCGCAATTCTGGACGAAGAATGCGGCTACTGCTTCAGCCGCGTCGCGCGTGGCCGATGCTTCTTGGCGTGCCATCCAATCAACGACGCTTGCAAAGACCTCACCCTGTGTGAGGGCGATCGGCTTCTGGCTGAGGTAGAAGGTGCGAACCTGAGCGAAGATGAGCTCAGAACTCCCTGGGCTGTCCCGCTCCAGTTCCTTGAAATAGTTGCGGACACCCACGAAATAGTCGTTCACGGCATGCTGGATCTTCCGGCGAGTGGGCCCGGGCATCGTGTCATCCAGCTTCCGATCGACCTTCTGGGGATCGTAGTTCAGGTCGGTGTCGACCTCGCCCGTTAAGCTAACAGCGAGCCCAGCTAAGACTCGTCGAATCTCGACTTCGATGGGATATTCGATCTGGAGGTCACGCATTGCCGCCGCCCGGAGGAAATCCTCCTTCAGGTCCGCGAGTGTGACGTACTCCTCTAACGTCCGAGGCTTATCGAAACGACCATGGCAAGTCTTGCACAGAGGGATGAGGTTGTCTGGGTCGTTCGGATCCGTAGAGAGGCGGGGTGCCGTCTGCAGCTCCGCCTGTTCCAACAGCGTAGGGTTGAGCGGATAGATGTGGGCGGTGTCGTAGTCCTTGTAGCGGCGGCCCCTCTTCTTGTAAAAGAGCCGCTTGCTGCACAGAGGACACCTGCCTCCGACCTGTGTGAGCAACGCAAGTTCGTCCGCTGGTTTCAAGCCCTTGCGGTTTTTCGCCACCCTACCTCCTCGATCAGTCGCTGCGGACACTTCGTCCCGCGGCGATGCCAGGCAACGCCAGAGTTCGGACGACGCACAAAGAAGGCCATCCCGCAGCGGTGCTGAGCGCTCGCGTATTGATGGCAACGCAATGCGTCGTGAGTACTCCCAGCGTGCAAGGACGAAGTCGCTTATCGACACAACACGTAAGCTGCGCCCTGAGTGCCGAAGAATTCAGCGCGAGGGCCGACAGCGCCGACTTCACGCGCAAGTTGGCGCCGTCCCCCTAACGCGTCCGGGTCTGCGCAACGAGCGGAAACTGGAAGTCCGTCTAGTCTTTGTCTACATAGGTGTCCGGAACTCGTTCCCAGGTCGAACACTTGCGACCAACCGCGCGCTTGAAATCGCGGAATAGTTGGTGCGCGTCGGGTGTGCATCCTGGACAGGAATTCCCGACGGCATCCGCCAAGGCGCGCCGCATCTCGCTGGAGAGATGGTCAACGATGTCCTCAATTCTTACGCGAGCCACGAATCCACCTCCAATGAGTCTTTGAAGGGGTTGCATCAAGGTCACGCTAACGGCTCGGCGCGTAAGCTGCGCGCCTCAGTGCTGGAGGGATCATCTGACAAGCCCACCGCGCGAGCTTCCCGCGCCTGTTTATTAGCGCTCACCGCTCGAGAGAGGTCCTCCCACATGGAGAGACTCCCTTCCTACACCCGAAATCAGCTACTAATCCTAAGCTTTGCGATGCCGAAGTTGAGTTCGGCCTCAAGCTTTGGGACTCTCCTTGTTGGACGCGTCATGATACGGTTCAGATCGTAGCGCTCAAGGGAGTCGTCATCCTCCAGCTCACGGATCCAGAATCTAATCACCGCGGGGCCGCTCACCGCATAGCACAACACGAGATGGTTGTCTCGGATGTCAACAAATGGGTCTGCAGGGTGTTCGAATGGACGTTCCTTCGGTGCGGGGACGAAGCCCGCGGGGAGCGCAACGAAGAAGAGGACCGGCGAGTCGTCGGTCTTGGGTCGGAAGCCTTCTTCCACCAAGAACGCACCGGGATAGTCGTCAGCAGACGCTAAACACGACTCCCTGGGATAACCCGGGAGGCGTTCAAGCGGTTCACTGCTTAGGAGGTGGCCGCCCGCGTATGGATGCAGTCCAGGCGGCCTCGATCCGGGCTCCCAGGTCAAGAGGACCCGTTCTTGGCTAGTCGTCGAGTAAATCTCGCGAGTCGCCGTCACCCGGTCTTCGACACTCTTGTACCTCGATATGTAGGCGTAGGAGAAGAATCCCATCTGTCACCCCCTCAGGGTGGGATGCCAACTCTGCACCCCTCGTGTACCACGAGCTAGCCAACGTCTCGGCGCGTAAGCTGCGTGCCGGGGTCCTGAAAAGTTCAACCGCTAAGCCCACCGCGCCAGCTTCACGCGCCTATTAGACGCCCGCCCGGTGGGTCAGGATCCAGAATTCATTTGTCGCAGGACCGCTGCAGCTCGAGCCTTGGCGTCGGAGAGATCGGACCATTGCTCATTCGTCTTGAAGACCTCGTCTCTGGGTCGAAACGAGTATGTAAGGCAGCCGCCGCCAATGTCCACCAGCAATGGGTCTACCCTAGGCCAAGGTAGAGTGATCATGACCGGAGGAATGGTCACATCAAGAAGATGTCTCTCGAGCTGAATGATGGTCGGGTCCAATAGCAGGGCCATCGGCCCGTCACGAACGAGCGTCACGACATGATGCAGATAGCCGTCGAACGTCTCGGATCCGGTCTTGGCGATCATGGCGGGCGGCTCCAGGGCCCGGCCCTCTGCCATCTGTTGGATTGCCGACGCATTCGCGAACTCAAAGTCCACGCATAAGGGCTCGCTACGGACTCCGTACTCGTTGAACACGAGATCGATCACCCTGGACACGTAGATGCAGTGACCTGCATGGCCGGTCCGATTCATCTCGGCGAAGAGGGCGGGGAGAAGGCGGCGCGCGAGGGACTCCGCCCGGTTCAGGAGATGATTCACTCTCATGTCTCTGGGCGTGCTAACTGGTATTCGACGGACCCACATTGGCCCCCAGCGGGGCAGCGTCGTCACTATATGCATCCATCGAGTACGGGAGGCAATGCCGGCTGGACGCGGACGAGAGCAATGGAGAGTTGCGCACGCGACTCCAGCTCGGGGCCGGTGTCTGAATTGGAGTGGCCTACTTCTACGTCGATTGCGTGGCGGTTTGGCCCAACGCCGGACACGCGCGTCGTGATCAACTCAGGGCCAACTCTAGCCGCCGTCATTTCGTGGCTCGAAGCCGATGGTGGTAAATAGACCCTCGAGCCGCTTCAGGTTGCAAGGGTTGGGAAAGTGATTGCCGTGCTCCCAGCCACGGAGGGTGGACTCGTCGACTGCGAGGGTGTCTGCCAACCTGGCCTGAGAACGACCGGTCAATTGGCGAAGGACCTTCAGCCGGTCGGCAAGGGACGTACCTCCTTTCAGGGGCACATATCCGAGAAACTGAATGATCCCTGGCCAGTTCCGTAGGGCCGGCTCAGATCTTCGGATCTCCCAGTTCAGGACCGTTGTGAGATCCACTCCGATCGCCTCGGCGACCTCTCGCTGTAGGAGTCCCCGGTCCATCCGGACCTTCCGGATGTGCTCTCCCACCGTCCTCGGTGAGACGGGATAGCTCTTCGAGACCGGTTTCTGTCCTCTCAAGTGGACATGGCAATAGGGGAACGCAGGGGTGCCCCTGCGGCCACCTGGGCGATCCGCGCCACCCCTGCACCTGCGATCCCACCCAGGTGGCACGGTACCGGTCGCGGATCTCGGGGCCGCTCCGGGACCGGATGGATCTGCATCTGGACGTTCCGGCGATTCCCTACGCGGAGCTGGCCGGTCGCCCGGGAGGTGAATCGTCGCTCGCGATTCGGGAGCGGGTGACGCGAGCCAGGGAGCGGCAGCGGGAGCGGCACGGGGTGCGCCGGAACGGACGGGGGGCCTCGCTCCCGACCTGGAACGGGGCGTTGTCTCCGGCCGCGACGGCCCGGTGGTGCCGGCTGGATCGCGACGGCGCGCGGCTCATGGAGGACGCCGCGGACCGGCTCGGGCTCTCCGCGCGCGGAGTCCACCGCGTTCTCAAGGTGGCGCGGACGATCGCGGATCTCGAAGGGGCGGAACGGATCGCGGAGCCGCACTTGGCGGAGGCGATCCAGTATCGGGGGTGAGCGAGGGACCGACGAAGCTCAGGCTTGGACTATGGCACTCCAGAACAATTGCCTCCGGCAATCCCGGCGCGGTTCAATCTGCACGAAAAAACCACGCAGTTCATGCGTGGGTTTTTCCCATGCTCCGGTCCCTCAGCGCAGAAGTTCCAACCGACGAAGGTCTTCCTCGGTCCACCGGGCCTGAAGATCGATCATGCTTCGCAGCGTCCCGCGCCGAAAGGTGTCGGCGGAGTGGTGAAACGAAACTGTCACGCGGCGACCGTCGGAATGCTTGAAGTGCCGATGGCTTCCTTTCTGGCGAACGAGGGTGAAGCCGTCGGCGTGAAGTGCGGAGAGGATCTGGCGGGCGGTGAGGGTGGCGAGTTTGGAGTAATCGGTCATCCGACGTTGACGGCGACCGCCGGCTGCTCCGAGACCCTCGCATTCTCGGGCAACGACTCGCCGTCTTCGAGCAGATCCTCGATCACCATCTGAAGCACTTCCTGAAGGTTCTTCAGTGCCTCTTCACGAGTGTTGCCCCAAGCCGCGGCACCCTTCTCCTCCAACTCGGGCACGTACGCACGCCAGACATCTTCGTCCGGCTCCACGACGGCGTTGAATACATAGGATCGCATCGAATCTCCTCTTGGTGTTTTTGATAAGGTAAGCTTTCGCATGGGATTGGATCAATTTCTGGTCCCGCACTCATGCTTCCATATTTTTCGTAATTTTCGCACCTAGCCTTGACTGCTGAAGTCACTCCTCACAGAGAGGTACCGTTTGGGGCTCCTGTCCCCAAGCTGCCAGTGCCGGACCGATCACTCGCTCCACATGCTCTCTTAGGCGCTTGAGCGGCACTCACCTGTGGCACTCCCACCCCCAGATCGTCGATTCGTCTACGCCGAGCGCTCTGGCGACGGATGGCTGGGACCGGCCTGTCATTACCCGATAGGCGGTGAGCCGTTCTCCGAACGACTCAGGACGGGGCAGGGGAACGTATCCGAGGAACCGGATGATCCTCCGCCAGTGCCGAAGCGCCGGCTCAATCCTCCCCACCTCCCAGTTCGCCAGAGACTTGTCATCCACCCCGAGGATCTCGGCCACCTCCTACGAGGCCTCCATCCTGGAGGTGTGAAGCGACCACGGGGTGGATCAGACCACGTCACGAAGCGGTGCGAGACTCAGGTGACGAGCCTCGCTGCTTTCGCGAGGCCGGCTCCTCACTCCGAGAGCAGCTCCTCGAGGGCAAGACGCGTCTTAGGCGGCAGGAAGTCTTCATCAAGGTATTTCGTGACGATGGACATGGCGTCGTCTGCGCGGTCAATGTTCAGATAGCGGAGAAGGTATCGGACGTCGCCGAGATCCTGGAACTCTTCTGCCAGCCGCATCGCGGCGCACTTCATTGCGAGGAGGTACTCGGGACGAGCGACGAAAACGAGGAGGTTCGGAAGGTCCAGATAGGGCACGAAGTCCCCCTGCGAACCGAGATATCCCTTCACGGCATCGTTCAGCCAGCCGTCCGGCACTCCTGCTCGTCCGGCGACCCGAGCCGCAGCTTCGCGCACCTGCCTGGTCGGCCGGAAGTAGGCGTCCACGTCACGCGTCGCGGGCCGGGCATCCAGTGCCAAGCACATCACCGCGCCGCCCACCATGTACAGCTCGCCCCTGATCTCCTCCTCGGCGAGCTCTTCATTCAGCAGCCCGAGGAGCCGCTCGATATCAACTTTCGTCAACTTGGTTGAGCCCAACTTAGACGCGCGCCCCGACGGTCGAATCCACGAAGAGGTTGCGCCGCTTGAAGGGCACGGGTGAGGACTGCAGGAGATGAAGACGGAGGCTCCTCAACGGGGTCGTGAAATAGGGCTCATCCAGGCCCTCGACCTTGGCTGTCCAGGGCGGCGGAGGCTGATCCTTCTGGCCGGCCGCCACTTCGACCATCGCGGCCACATAGCTCAGAAGGAAAGGAGACAGCGTATTGGGGGGAATCTCCTCGACCGCGAGCCGGAACTCGATCGGGGCCAACTCTGAAAGGAAGTCGTTGAGCTCGGCGAGAGGGTATGCTCGGTCCCCTTCCTCCGAGAGGGCCTTCACGACTCCAGCGAACCGCCCTCTTGCGGGCGGTAGCGCGCGGGACATCACGAACGTGGATAGGTCCTGACCCGCGTCCTTCGCTCGTCGCTTGAGGTCCGCCTTCTCCCGCGGAGTGAGCCGAATCTGCAGGTGCCGCGACTTGATCGCCATACCTCAATATGTGAAGCCCGGAACTCGATGTAAATACATCGTCATGACATTTATGTGCTGCACGATGGGAACGCTCCCCAACCCCGATTGGGTCTCGCCGAGAGTCCGTTGAACCGTCCATCGTCGGACCACCGTGGCCGTGGATGGGAACGAGCCGGCCGGCTCAGACTAATAGTGATCGTGAACGGACGAATCCACCCATCCGCCGGCGCCGGTCTCTGGGCGCGCTTGATTTCGGCAGCGGTCGCCGGGCTCGCCTCAATCCTTTTAGTTGGCACGGCGGCGGGGCAGGACGTGGTCCGGGAGGTCCAGGTTCCGCTCGACGCCGCGGGACAGATCCTCGAGATCACCCCCGAGCTGCGGCGTGCCGCGGCACTCTTCCCGGAGGTCCAGGGGTTTCAGGGCGCCCGGCTTTTCCAGCAGGAGGACGGGACACTCGTGCTCGAGGTGAGCTGGCTGGAAGGACCACGCCTGGCCCGAGAGCGGCGCGTCCTTGCGGCCGCCGAGATCGAGTCGTTTCGGACCGGGCTCTCTTCCGCCATCGCGGAAGCCGATACCACACCGGCCTTTACCCGTGAGGGAAGGGGAGGGCTGGTGTGGGGGGCCACCGGGATCGGGCTCGCCTTTTATGGCTGGGCCGTCCCGCTCTCGCTAGATATAGACGATAGCCGCGGCGCGGTGGCTGCCTACCTTCTCACGGCCGCGTCGAGTTTCTACCTCCCTTATCGCCTGACGCGGGATCGTTCGGTTACGGATGCACACCGTTCGATGTCCCTCTGGGGCGCGACTCGGGGCGCCCTGTTCGGCGGTGCTCTGGGGTTCGCGATCACCGACCGCGGGGGCCCGCCCGAGTTCGGTGAAGACGAGGACGCCGATTGGCGGGTGCGCGTGGGCGCAGCGACGGTCGGGAGCATGGCCGGGGGTGTCCTGGGGTTCAAGGCGGTGGATTGGACCGGGATCGGCCAGGGCACGGCGGATCTCCGGGAGACCCTCTCCGACTTCTCGACCGCGGCCGGATTCGGGCTGTCCTACGTCATGGGGCTCTACGATGACGAAGAGACCCGGGATATCGAGGGGGGCATCGTTCACGAGGACCCGGACCTCCTACCCGCGAACCTCCTCGCGCTCGCGGTGGCGGGTGCCGGCATCGCCGGATCCCAAAGGGCGGGCCGCGACGGCCGCTACACCTCCGGGGACGTTCACGTCCTGCGGTCCTTCGGGCTCATGGGCGCACAGGCCCTTCTCCCCGTGGCGAATCTCCTGGATGAGGACGGGGAGAAAACTCATGTGGCGGCAGCGATCCTGGGGGCGGCTCCGGGACTCTTTTTCGGGGACCGCACGCTCCGCTCGCAGAACTTCTCCGGCGGGGATGGCCTCCTCGTGGCGGCGGGTCACCTCGCCGGAGGGCTCCTGGGGGCGGGACTCACCTACCTCGTGGATCCGGACACGGAGCGGGACGAATTGATCTACATGACCGCCACTGCGGCCGGCTCTGCCGCGGGACTAATCTTCACCTACCGCGCACTGGCCGACAGAGGGGGGGCGTCCGGTACCGCCCTTCGCCCAGGAAACGACTCCGGCGTTTCGAGGGGAGCCGAAGTCTCCGTCAATCCGCTGGGATTCCTCCCGCTCCTGACCGGCAGCGGCGGCGGCTCCTCCTCGGTTCGGAGCACGGTGCTAAGTATTCGCTGGTAGGACGTCCTGGGGCCCGTGTTCTGCGGGTCGCCGGAGGTCCGTTCGACCTCAGCCGTGGAGGCAACGCCGATGCGTTCGACACCGATTCCGTGCGGTTTCCGCCGCCGAGCCCTCGCCACGCTCCTTGCGCCCATGTTCCTCCTCGTGGCCTGCATCGAGCCCGGCCCGGTGCCGGAAGAGATCCCTCCCGCGCCACCGCGCCCGCACGACACGAGGACCTTCTCCATTCCGGACGGACAGGCCGCCTTCGAGCCCCTGGAAGGAGCCACGGCCTTCCACGGGGTCGGTGAGGGGATTCACGGACCGGCGAGCTACCGCATCGAGGTGCCCGAAAATTGGAACGGGGTGCTCGTGATGTACGCCCACGGCTACCGGGGCACGGGCGACCAGCTCACCGTCGGGAATCCCGCCCTACGTGGCTACCTCATCGACAATGGATTCGCCTGGGCCGCTTCGAGTTACAGCGCGAATTACTACGACGTCCGCGCCGGTGTCGAGGACACCAACGCCCTCGCCCTCGCCTTTCAGGAGATCACGGGGCACCCAGCACCGACCAAGTACTACATCACGGGGCATTCCATGGGGGGGCATGTGACGGGCGCCGCGATCGAAGAGGAGACGCTCGCGACGGCGCTCCACCGAGTTCGGTACGCAGGGGCCGTCCCGATGTGCGGCGTCATGGGAGACAACGAGCTCTACGACTATTTCCTCGCATACAACCTCGCGGCGCATCATCTGGCCGGCATGCCGGTCGCCACGTTCCCCATCCCGGACCACGAGGAAAAGCTTCCCGCGATCCGCGCGGCGCTCTGGGAGGACTATGCGGCGGATATGGCCGCGATGACCGATCAGGGGGAGCCGCTCTGGTATGCCCTCATGCATCTCTCCGGAGGGCCGCGTCCAATTTTCGAGGGCTCCTTCCCCAACTTCCAGGATCTCCTCCTCGGGTACGGGACGATGGACGGTGCGTGGCGAGGCGTGCTCTCGGGCGTCAGCGTGAATACGACCGGGATCGTCTATCAGCTCGACGCGGATCCCGCTCTGTCCGAAGCGGAGCGCGCCTTCAACGAGGCCATCTTCCGAGTGGAGGGTGACCTCGAGTCGGCCAATCCCATTCGCCCGGACGGGGTGCGCGCCCTCCCGATCGTCGCGGGCCGATTCGACATCCCTGTCGTGAGCATCCACACGCTCGGCGACCTCTTCGTCCCCTTCCGGGTGCAACAGCTCTATGCGGAGCGCGCGGCGGCCAACGGGAATGCGGACCGGCTCGTCCAGCGGGCGATCCGCGGCCCTGCACACTGCGGGTTCGACGTCCAGGAGGAGATCGCCGCCTTCGAGGCGATGGTGCACTGGGAGGAAGACGGCGTGCGTCCCACCGGGGACGACGTCCTAGATCCGGAGGTCGTCGCGGAGCCCCGCTACGGGTGCCAGTTCACGGTCGCGACCCGGCCCGGGCTCCCGGCCTGTTAGTGTCCCGTCCCAGAAGTTCGTAGAGCACCGAGGGTACCGATGCGCCGCGCCGGCAAGGCGCGACGACGAGGAGTAGCAGGGCTACTTCGAGGAGGAGCAACGCTGCCGGGGCGGATGCAGCGGCGCACGAGCCGAGCGACCACATGCGTTGGCACGACCTGAACGGGTCGCCGCGAGACGACGGCACACAGTGCCGTCAATGCCAACGAACTTCTGGGACGGGACACTAGGAAGCCCTCTGGAATACGATGATTACGGGGGTCCCGTCGATGTCCCCGGTGAGCGTCAGTGTAGATCCCGCGATCACATAAGTGAAGGTGGTCGCGTCTGAGGTCGTGGGGTCGATCGTGAACTGCGCGCTCGTGCTCGTGTAGGTTCCCAGCTGAGTGCAATTCGGCTCCTCATCTTCGCAGGCTCCGATGAGATCGTTTTGAATCTGTGGCGAGAAACTGCCGGTCGACCCGAAAACGATCGTCAGCGACATCCCCTCGCCGATGAAGTCCATTCCCGGCGCGTTGAAGCTCGTCGCATTCCAGGTGCCGACGAGCGTCGCGCCACTCGAGGAGGAGGGGGAGTCGTCGCACCCTGCGGCGACTCCGAGAAGGGCGGCCGACACGGCGAGCGTGCGGAGCTTCGACCCCCCGGGGACAACCGGTGGTGCTCGATCAGGGCGCACGGGTCGAATTTCGGGGTGAGATCCCGGTCAGGGCGCCACCTCGAATCCCGTGCACCGCACCACCGGAAGCGGGGGGTATTTCGGGAACCGGGGGTCATCGCGCGCCCGCAGACAAAAGATGAAGCGGCTTCCCCGCCCGCTCGTGACCTCTCTTCGGTGGACGCACGAAGCGCAAAGGCCGGTGGGGGCGGCCTCCCGGGAGGGACGAGCGCCCGCGTCGTCCCTCCCGGACGTATCGGAGACCGACATCACGGGACCTCTCGGTTCCCTCCCACTCGCACCCGCGCGCCGAGCCGGACGATCCTTCCCGGCGCGGGAAAACGCGCGATCCCCTCGTAGTCCTTGTCGAGCGCGTTCTCGACGCGAAGGAGGAGATGCGTTCCGGACGTCCCGGGGACGAGGAGCTCTCCGGTGAGGTCCAGGGTCGCGTACCCCGGAAGGGTGACTCGCTCGCCGAGAAAGGTCTCCGCGAAGTCCACGTCCACCCGGCCTCCCACGAAGTGGACGGTGGCCCCGAGCGTCGCGTCCTCGAGCGGGAGGCGCGCGGCGAGCGTTCCGGAGCGCTCCGGACGCCGAAGGAGCGCGGCGCCCGCGACGAACGTGGCGTTGCTCGCGAGCCCGGGGTCGAGAACCTGCGTGCTCAGGTGCGTGAAGGAGCCGGACAACTCGACCGGACCGACCGCGGCCTCCACTCCAATCTCGAGACCCTTCGCTTCGGCCGACCCGACGTTCGCGTAGTTGGGATCGGTCGGCCCTTCGGTCGCGGAGGTGAACTGGATGAGATCATGAAAGGTCTGGTCGAACCAGGTCGCCGAAAGCAAGGCCGGCCCGATCGCCTGCTCGACGCCGAGTTCCCAGCTCTCGATCCGTTCAGGGACGAGGTCGGGATTCCCGTTGTCACCGAAGCCGCTCCCGTAGTTCTCGCCGAAGGTGGGCTCTCGAAAGGCTCGTCCGACCGAGCCTCGCAGTCGTCCACCTTCCCAGCCAGTCCAGGAGAACCCGGCGCGAAAGGTCTCGAACCGGCCGAATGCCTCGTTGTCGTCGAGACGCCCCCCGAGCGTGGTATGCAGACCCGCGAGGGGTTCGGAATGGAGCTGGAGGTAAAGCGCCCGGTTGGAACGCTCGTATCCGGCAGCTGCCGAATACGGTCCGAACTCGCTGTCCGAGTCGTAGTCCGTCTCCCCTTGTGCCGACTCGATCGAGGCACCGAGGGTCGCGATGCTCTGGAGGGCGGTGGCGTTCAACTGAACGTCCGCGGACCGCCTAGTGATGTCCGCGACAAAGTAGGAATAAAAGATTCCGCTGATGTCGTCCGGACCGTCCTGCCCGTCGCGGTTTACGTGCCGGCGCTGGTTGATCCCCACTTGCGCTCGCACCTCGATCCAGTCGGCGAACCGGTGGCCCGCGTCCAACGCCGTGGTCCAGAAGCGCCGGTCGAAGGACTGGTTCTCGTCCACGACGTTGCCGGCGGAATCGGTCGGGTAATGGGATTCGCTGTCGCTGAACCGGGTGGCGATCAGGACATCTGTCGTTTCGCCGACCTCCCAAGCGAGACGCGCGTTCGCCGTGTAAAGGGAGCGCTCATTGTTCACCGGGTAGGCGCCCTCGGTCCCCGAGCGGCCCGCCCCGACCATATAGGAGAATGACCCCGAGGCTCCGCTCACGGTCGCAGCGAGATCGGAGAGCGTGTATTCACCGTCCGCGTGCCGCTGCTCTCCGATTCCCCCGACCGTCTCGATCTCGAGAGAAGGCCTCCCCCTTCCGCGCCGCGTGAAAATCTGGATGACCCCCGCGGCGGCGTCGGATCCGTAGAGGACGCTCCCGGACCCGCGCAACACTTCGATCCGCTCGACCTGGTCGAGCGACAGATCGGTGACGTCCACGGCGCCTCCCGCCTCGTTCACCGGAACTCCGTCTACGAGGATCCGCACGTAGTCGCTTTCCCCGCCGCGCAGGAAGATCGAGGTCTGCGCGCCGGCGGAGCCCGCCTGAACTACCATGAGGCCGGGCACCGTGCGCAGCGCGTCCGACAGCGTCCGAATTCCCTGTTCCCGAAGCCTCTCGCCGACGAGGACGGTGACCGAATTCGGGAGCGTCCTCCGGTCGAGCGCCGTGCGGGTCGCTGTCACGACCATCGCGCTGAGCTCGAAGGGATCGTCCGAAGGGGGTGTCGCCTCCACCTGTCCCCGCAGTTCCGGCGGAGCCACCAGCGCCAGGAGCAGGAGAAAGGAAGTGAGTCCGCACACGAGCGTGCGGACCGCTGAGTTCGTCTTTGATGTAATGCGGGACATGTCGGGCTCCTTGGGTGTGTGGTGCGCCTGGAAAGGAGGCCCCGACGGCACGACGAGGTCGAGGGCGATCCGGCGGCCTTCGCCGGCGCCCTCCGCGGTGGAACCGCGAGAAAGCATGGATCCGTGACAAAACAAACGGCCCGCCTCCCTCAGGGGGAACGGGCCGCGCGATCGTCCGATCCACGCACCCGCCTCCCCCTCCCTCGAAGGGTTGCTGTCGGGCGCGAATGGGACGGTCTCCTGGCTCGAGGCGGCGTCGCTCGCCTTCCCAGGGGTTCTCCCCCCAGTGGCAATTTGAGCGATCCTTTTTCAGTCCCCGGGACTACGTGGGGAGGGGCCTCTTACAGTGGCGGGGCCGCGCCGGACTCACACCGGCTTCCGAAGGCCCCATTCGCAAGACTCTGTTGTGAGGCCGAAGTTATGCGGGGGGTTCCCAAGGGTCAAGCAGATGAGCGGGCGGTGCCCGATGCCGGTTGTCCCTCTGGAAGGGAAGGGATAAGATCGTCCCGCTCTTGACAGGCCGCCAACATTAGAGCCAAGTCCCTCCCCCTCTCCACCCGGGTCCATGCGCCTCTTTATCGCCCTCAACCTTCCCTTGAAGGAGAAGCGCAAGATCCACAGTGCGGCGAAGCCCCTCCGCGAGGCAGGATACCCTTTCCGCTGGCTCGAGCCGGCGGACTTCCATCTGACGCTCAAGTTCCTGGGCGACGTGAGGAACGATGTCGTTCCCGTCGCCGAGCGTGTGGTCGAGCGGGTCGCCGCGGAGACGAAGGACTTCCCGCTTTCGATCAGTGGGTTCGGCGCCTTTCCCACGATTCGGAGGCCGCAGGTCATCTGGATCGGCGTCGAGCCGACTCCCGCGCTCCGTTGCCTCAAGCAGGACCTGGAATGGGGGCTCGCGAATCACGGCTTCGAAAGGGAAACCCGCGCCTTCCACCCTCACATCACCCTGGGCCGGGCGGACGAGGAGGAAGGGGCCGGCTCCTTTCGGGGCCTCGACGAGCTCTCGGCGGGACTGAGCTACAAAGGAAAGGTTCCCATGAAGACGGTGGATCTCATGCGGAGCCAGCTCGCGCGGCAGGGCACTCAATACACGGTCATCGGCGGAAGCCCGCTCAAGAGCAGCTCCCGCCGGAAGAGGTGACGCGGGGCGATGAAGCTCTTCGGCTGCCTCGCCAAGTTCGTCGGCTTCCTCTTCCTCGTCGCCATACTCGGCCTGGCGTGGCTCCGCTTCAGCGAGATGCGGAGCGACCAGGCGTCCGAAGGTGACATCCCGGCCTCCTCCGCGGCGAGCGCCGAGGTCGCGGCGCAGGTCGAGGCCCGCTTCGAGGACGCCATTCAGTCCCGCTCGGAAACGGTGGAGCTCACGGAAACCGAGTTGGCGAGTCTCCTCCAGCACGCATTTAATGAGGGGCTCCCCGGGGGGGTCGTCGCCACCGGCGTGACGCTGAGCGACGGCGAAGCCCGGATTCGGGGCCGGATCGCTCTTTCCCTCCTTCCTCCCATGACCTGGCTGGACCCCGTCCGCCGCATCCTTCCGGAGCAGGTCCCGGTCGAAATCCGCTGCGCGGTGCTCGCCGTCGAAGAGGGTGCGGCGGTCCTCCTCATTCGGGGATTCAGCGTGGCAGGAATTCCGGTTCCCCGGCGCGCCTATTCCGTCTTCCTCCCGGAGCTCGGGACGGGGGAGTCCGGCGACCTCCCACCGGAGGTGATTCGCGTGGCGCTTCCCGCGGAGGTCAGCTCCGTGCGCATCGCCGAGGACCGGGTGGTCGTCGGGGTCCCGCGGTAGGCCATGGCGCGGATCCTCATCGTAGACGACGAGGGACCCGTCCGCGAGGTCCTGCTCCAGCTCTTCGAGTTCGAAGGGCACGAGGTCCAGACCGAGCCGTCCGGGGCGGCCGCACTCCGAGCAGTCGAGCGCGAGGCCCCGGACGCCGTCTTCCTCGACGTGAAGATGCCCGGGATGGATGGGCTCGAAACGCTCGAACGGATGAGGGAGATCGCGCCCGGAACCCACGTGGTGATGATCTCCGGCCACGGAACGATCGACACGGCCGTCGAGGCGACGCGGCGGGGCGCCTTCGACTTTCTCGAGAAACCGCTCGACACCGACCGCATTCTCGTCACGCTCCGAAACGTCCTCGAGCTGCGAGGCCTCTCCGAGTCGGTCGCGAAGCTCCGCTCGGAGGTCGAGGCGCACCACGAGATCATCGGGAATTCTTACCAGATCCGGCAGGTTCTCGACCGCATCGAGAAGGTGGCCCCGACCGAAGCGCGTGTCCTCATCACTGGAGAAAACGGAACCGGAAAGGAGCTGGTGGCACGGGCGACGCACCGCCTTTCCAAGCGCGCGGGCCGTCCTTTTGTCGAAGTGAACTGCGCGGCCATCCCTGCGGAGCTGATCGAGTCCGAGCTCTTCGGGCACATGAAGGGGTCGTTCACGGGAGCCGTTCAGGATCGGGCCGGGAAGTTCGAGCAGG
This sequence comes from Gemmatimonadota bacterium, assembly GCA_040882465.1. Classification (NCBI taxonomy): domain Bacteria; kingdom Pseudomonadati; phylum Gemmatimonadota; species Gemmatimonadota bacterium. The sequence goes on along the minus strand of JBBEBG010000022.1, from coordinate 92,529 downwards.
CGCATGGGGGGACGCTCTTCCTCGACGAGGTCGGCGATATGTCGCTCGCCGCGCAGGCGAAGGTGCTCAGGGCGCTCGAAGAGTCACGCGTCACGAGGGTCGGCGGGCAAAAGGCCCGCGAGGTGGACGTCCGGGTCATCGCCGCGACCAATAAGGACCTCGCTCGTGAAATCGAAGCGGGAAAGTTTCGCGACGACCTCTTCTACCGGTTGAACGTCGTCCCCATCCACGTTCCGCCGCTCCGGGAGCGCCGGGACGACATACCCATGCTCGTGCGCCACTTCGCCGATGTGATGCGCGCCCGCGACGGCCTTCCGGTGCGGGAGTTCACGCCCCAGGCGATCGCTCGCCTCCAGGAGCTCGAGTGGTCGGGCAACGTGCGGGAGCTCCGGAACACGGTCGAGCGCCTCCTTATCCTCGCGGGGGGGGAGAGGATTGGCCGCGAAGACCTGGACCTTCTCGTCACCGGGAGATCGAACGTCGAGCTCGGATTGGGACTCCTGGACTCGAAAACGTTCTCCGAGTTTAAGGAGCGCTCCGAGCGGCTCTTTCTTCTCCAGAAGCTTCGCGAGCACGATTGGAACGTCTCGGAGACGGCGCGCATTCTGGACATGCCGCGGTCGAACCTCTATAAGAAGATCGAGAGGTACGGACTTCGTAGGGAAGAGTGAGGGCCTCCGGTCGGGATGGGAAGTCGCGGCGGAAGGGGCACCGCGGCCCGGAACGTGCTGTCTCTCGATCGGGTAAGTGCAAGTGGTGCCTCGAACGAGTACGGTCCACCCGCGCCGCCGAGCTTGGGGGATGAGAGGGGACCGGTCACCGAAGCGAAGGACCCTCGTGAACGCAGGTCAGGATCCAATCGAAGGGGCCGATCCGGTCGGCACCGACGGGGACGACTCCGCGGCAGCTGTGCCCGACGCCACGCCCCCCTTTCGGCCCGCGACCGCGGGTGCGCGCGTCTGGTTCAGAAACGCCTTCGAACTGGTGCGGTCGATCGCACTCGTCCTCGTTCTCTTTTTCCTCGTCCGGGCCTTCATCGTCGAGGCCTTCAAGATTCCCACGTCCTCCATGGAAGGGACGCTTCTCGCCGGAGACTTCCTCCTCGTGAACAAGGCGGTCTACGGGGCGGAGATTCCGGGGACCCACATCACCCTTCCCGGGTTCGCGGAACCGGAGCGTGGGGACATCATCGTCTTCCATCCGCCGCACGATCCCGCCAAGCACTATGTGAAGCGTCTCGTGGGGCTCCCCGGCGATACGCTTCAGATGCGTGACAAGGCGCTCCTCGTGAATGGTGAGCCGCTGGTCGAGCCTTACGTCCGCCATCGGGATCCCGGCGGAGACGCGGTCCACCCCGGGATGGTCTGGCAGTCGCCATTCCTGCAGAAGGATGCGATCCCGGGGCGGTATCGGCCCTCCCGCGACAACTGGGGTCCGCTGATCGTCCCGCCCGACCGCTTCTTCGTCCTCGGGGACAATCGCGATAATTCCGAGGACTCCAGGTACTGGGGATTCATCACGCGCGAGAGCATCAAAGGACGGCCCTGGAGGGTGTATTATTCGACCGACCCGGCGCACCCCGGTGCCTTTTCCTGGCTCCGCGACGTGCGGTGGGATCGGATCGGCGGCCTCATCGAATAGCGCCGCCGGAACGGGTCACGAGTTCTCGTGGTGCGAAGTGTCGGTGGGGTGTTGCGCGATCCGCGAGTGATCCCGATCATGACGCTTCGATCCGGTTCGAATCGTCTCGGCCTCGGCAGTTTCGCTCCCTGACGGACGCAGGTGCCCCATGAGCTTTTCGTCTCGTCGAAGAGCTGGAAAGGATGGGTCCCTCGACCAGTACCTGAAGGAGATCAGCCAGTATCCGCTGATCGACCGGGAGGAGGAAGCGCGCCTGGCGGGCGGGATCCGCAAAGGCGATCCGGAGTCGCTCGACAAGCTCGTCCGCTCGAACCTCCGCTTCGTGGTTTCCGTCGCGAAGAAGTATCAGAACCAGGGCGTCCTCCTCCCCGACCTGATCAACGAGGGAAACGTCGGCCTCATCCGCGCGGCGCACAAATTCGACGAGACGAAGGGGATCAAGTTCATCTCGTACGCGGTCTGGTGGATCCGGCAGGCGATCCTCCAGGCGCTCGCCGAGCAGAGCAGGATCGTTCGTGTCCCTCTGAACCGGGCGGGGGCGCTCCACCGGATCGGCCGCCGCTCCTCGAGCCTCCTGCAGGAGCTCGGCCGCGAGCCCACGGTGGACGAGATCGCGCAGGAGCTCGAGCTCTCGAAGGAGGAAGTCGCCTCCACGCTCGCGATCTCGCAGTCGCACCTCTCGCTCGACGCGCCCCTGACGCCGGGAGAGGACAACCGTCTCCTCGACTACCTTCCCGACCAGTTCTCTCCCGACCCCGAGGACGAGGCGTATGAACACGCCCTCAAGAACACCGTGGACCAGGCCCTCGCCACTCTCAAGGAGCGGGAAGCGAAAGTCCTCCGCCTCTACTTCGGCCTGGACGAGCAGGAGCCGATGACGCTCGAGGAGATCGGGTCGCTCCTCGGCATCACCCGGGAGCGGGTTCGCCAGATCAAGGAGAAGGCCCTCGCCCGCCTCCGCCACGCCTCCCGGTCCCGCTTCCTCGAGACCTTCACCCGGTAAGGGGACGCCGAGGAGCCCTCACCATGGGCCCGGTCCGCGCCTTCCGCCCGCCTCCAACCCTCGCGAAACCCGTCGCCGGGACGCTTCCACGGCTCCTGCTACGGCGTTGACACCCCTAAACCGCGCCAATATCATTCAATGCTCTGTATTCAAGGGATGGGTGTAGACCGGGTGCCTGGATGAGAACGCACACTCCAAAAGCGCATGAAATCGACCGCCACTGGTGGGTCGTGGACGCGTCGGGGAAGACGCTCGGCCGCCTCGCGACCGAAGTGGCTCGCATTCTGCGCGGCAAGCATAAGCCGATTTACACCCCGCACCTCGACACTGGGGACTACGTCGTCCTGGTGAACGCGGAGAAGGTCCGTCTGACCGGAAAAAAAGCCGACCAGAAGACCTACTTCCGCCACTCGGGCTACATGGGGGGTGAACGCTTCATCCCCTTCCGGCGGATGATCGAGACGCACCCCGAGCGCGTGCTGGAGCTGGCCGTCAAGGGAATGCTTCCCAAAAACGCGCTCGGCCGCGAAATGCGGAAGAAGCTCAAGGTCTACCGGGGAGAAGAGCATCCCCACCAGGGGCAGAATCCGCAGCCCCTGGAGCTCTGACGGGTTTCCCCGAAGACGAACTGGCGAAGATGGCAGAAAAAACAAGCGAAGAATTGCGCGCGGTCGGACGCAGGAAGACGAGCACGGCGAGGGCGGTCCTCCGCCCGGGCACCGGCGAGTTCTCCGTGAACGGGCGGGAACTCCGGGCCTATTTCCCCCGGCTTCTCCATCGCAATAGGGCGGAAGAGGCGCTCAAGATCACGGGGCGGTATGGCCAGTTCGACGTCACCGTGAAGGTGCGCGGCGGCGGCATTTCCGGGCAGGCGGACGCGATTCGCCTGGCGGTCGCGCGCGCCGTCCTCGGTACCGATGAGGAGATCCGGCCGCTCCTCCGCAAACATGGCCTCCTCACCCGCGACTCCCGCAAAGTCGAACGGAAGAAGCCCGGCCGTCCCAAGGCCCGAAAGCGCTTCCAGTTCAGCAAGCGTTAACCTGCGAAGCGAGGCAGAGCGAATCCTTTGAGCGAATCCATGATCCCTGAGCCGCCACTCGTAGGGCTGAACGAACTTCTCGAGGCCGGTGTGCATTTCGGGCACCAGACTCGCCGTTGGAACCCGAAGATGAAGAAGTACATCTTCAGCGAGCGGAACGGGATTCACATCATTGACCTGCGGAAGACCCTCGACCGGCTCCGTGCCGCCGAAGTGGTCGTCCGGCGGGTCGTTCTCGCGGGTGACCGCGTCCTTTTCGTCTGTACGAAACCCCAGCTCCGGTCCATCATCGAGCAGGAGGCGCTGCGGTGCGGCGCTTTTTTCGTGACGGAGCGCTGGCTCGGCGGGATCCTGACGAACTTCCAGACGATCCGTCAACAGATCCGTCGCCTGAAGGAGCTTGAACGGGGTCAGGAAGAGAACGCGTTCGAGTTTTATACGAAGAAAGAACAGCTCCTGCTCGACCGTGAGCGGCTGAAGCTCGAGAAGTACTTCTCGGGCCTGAAGGACATGGGCCGCCTTCCCGGCGCGATTTTTGTCGTGGACGCAAAGCGCGAGGTGATCGCGGTCAGGGAAGCGAACCGCCTCGGAATTCCCGTCATCGCGATCGCGGATACGAATGCCGATCCGGACCATATCGACTATCCGATTCCCGGAAACGACGATGCGATCCGCTCGGTGGGGCTCATCACGAAGGCGATCGCGGATGCGATCCAGGTCACCCGGAGGGAGGTTCCCGAAGAAGATCGCCGGCGGGCCGACGAGGTCGAGGCGACCACCTATTCGACCGAAACGGGCGAAAAGGCAGCCGCGGTGGACGACACTTCGCAGCGCCGCGTGCGCCGCCGCCGCCGGCCGCGCCCGGAAGTGATCGAGCGCCTGAGGGGAGACGCGCCGGAGGGAGAGGGCTCACCCGGCGGAGAGGCGGGGTCCGGGACCGAGGGGGGAACGGACCTCGAATAGGAAAGTCCAGGGAGGGTGGATCTCCTCCCGAGCTCTCGGCCGGGACCGGACGGGAGTCGCGAGGCGGTAGCCGAATGGCGGCAGGGGGCCGAGATGGATCCGGATCCTCCTCCCCCGTCGCTGCCGCCTCTTTTCACGAACTCAAGATTTCGAGTGGCGAGTAAGATGAGTGTGACCGCAAGAGAGGTGAAGGCGCTCCGGGATCGCACCGGAGCCGGAATGATGGACTGCAAGAACGCCCTCGAGGAGACCGGCGGAGACGTCGAAGCCGCCATCGACCTCCTGCGCACCAAAGGCGCCGCGAAAGCCGCCAAGCGGGCGGGGAAGTCGGCGAATCAGGGAACGGTCGGCCACTATCTCCACCATGGCGGGCGGATCGGGGTCATGGTCGAACTCCGGTGCGAAACGGACTTCGTCGCGAGCACCGACGACTTCCAGGGACTCGCCCGCGATCTCGCGATGCATATCGCGGCCGCGCGACCGATGACCGTGCGCGCGGAGGAAGTCCCGCCCGAGGTCCTCGATCGCGAGCGGCAGATCTATCTCGAGCAGGTGCGCGCGGAGGGGAAACCGGAAAACATTCAGGAGAAGATCGTCGAGGGGAAGCTCCGGAAGTTCTTCGAAGAGGCGACGCTCCTGAAGCAGCCCTGGGTGAAGGATCCGGAGCGCACGATCGAGGACCTCCTGACAGAGCTCTCCGCCAAGACCGGAGAAAAAGTGGAGGTCGCTCGATTCGCGCGCTTCGAGATCGGCGAGGTATAGCCGATGGGACCGGTCGTGCCCCGATCGCGATCGCGAGACTCATGCACGACGCGCCGCTTGTGAGCCACCGATGAGCCTGATCGCTCCCGAACTGCGGTACCGCCGCGTCCTCCTCAAGCTCTCGGGGGAGGCGCTTGCGGGAGAAAAGGGTTTCGGAATTGACCCTCCCGTGGTGGACCGCCTCACCGACGAAGTCAAGGAAGTTCACGAGATGGGGGTGGCGCTCGGGCTCGTCGTCGGGGGAGGGAACATCGTCCGCGGCACCGTCGCCTCGCAGAGGGGGATGGACCGCGTGACCGCTGACTACATGGGGATGCTCGCGACCATCATCAACGCGATGGCGCTTCAGGACATGCTCGAACGGAAGGGCGTCGAGACCCGGGTCATGACGGCAATCCGGATGGAGGAGCTGGCGGAGCCGTACATCCGCCGGCGGGCGCTCCGCCATCTCGAGAAGGGGCGGGTGGTCTTGTTTGCGGGCGGGACCGGGAACCCTTACTTCTCCACGGATACCGCCGCGGTCCTGCGAGCGATCGAGATGGAATCGGATGTGATCATCAAGGCGACAAAGGTCGCGGGTGTGTATACCGCGGATCCGAACTCGAATCCGGACGCCACCTTTCTCCCCACCGTTTCCTTTCAGGAGGTCGTGGCGCGGGAGCTCGGCGTCATGGACGCACCGGCGGTGTCGCTCTGCAAGGAAAACGACCTCCCGATCATCGTGTTGAGCCTGAACCAGCGGGGTTCCATCGGCGCCGCGATCCGGGGCGAGGCGGTCGGGACCCTCGTATCGTGAAGAGGACGAGATGCCCACGATCGGAAATGTAAAAAAACACATGGACGACGCGCTGGACGCCGTGCGGCGGGAGTTCGCGACCATCCGGACCGGGAAGGCGACGCCGACGATCCTCGATACCGTCCGGGTGGAAGCCTACGGAGCGCAGCTTCCGCTGAACCAGGTCGCCACCGTTTCGACCCCCGAGGCTTCCCTGATTCTGGTCCAACCCTTCGACCGCTCGATCATCGCGATGATCGAAAAGGGGATTCACCAGGCGGACCTCGGTCTGAACCCGGCCAATGATGGCCAGGTCATTCGGATTCCGATCCCCCCGCTGAACGAGGAGCGCAGAAAGGAATACGTGAAGCTCCTCGGAAAGATGGCGGAGGAAGGGCGCATTTCGATCCGTCACGCGCGGCGGGAGGGGAACGATGCGGTGAAGCACAGGATGAAGGACGGGGACCTGTCGGACGACGAAGGACGCCGGACGACCGACGAAATACAGACGCTCACGGACCAGTACATCGCCAAGGTAGACGAGCTCTTGGCGTCCAAGGAGCGCGAGGTCATGACGGTCTAGCAGTTCGCCGAAGACCCGGGGGCGGCAGTCGGATCCCCGTGTCCTCCCTGGATTCCCGGTCCCATCTCTCGCTTTTGACACTCCCCTCCGCCGCGAACATCTTCCTCTTGATGAACGACGTTCCTTCCGATTCGGCTCCCGCCGACTGTCCCGCGCCCCGGCACGTCGCCGTCATCATGGACGGAAACGGGCGCTGGGCCGCCGATCGCGGACTTCCACGAATCGCGGGGCACCACGAGGGGATGAAGGTCGTGCGTGAGACGATCGAGGCGTCCATCGAGGCGGGGATCGAGATCCTCACTCTCTTCGCCTTCTCCACCGAAAACTGGCATCGTCCCGAAGAAGAGGTCCACGCCCTGATGGCCCTCCTCAAGATCTACGCGGAAAAAGAGCGGGAGGAACTCCGCGAGAGCGGCGTGGAGGTGCACGTGCTTGGTGACCTCCGGCCTCTCGACGACGGCGCGCGCGAGGCGGTCCGAATGATCGAGGAAGCGACACGCGGGGGGGATCGCCTTCGCCTGAACCTCATGATTTCTTATTCGGGGCGGGCCGAGATCCTCGAGGCGGCCCGCGCGCTCGCGCGTCGCGTCGAGTCGGGCGAGATCACCGTGGAGGAAATCGACCTGGAGAGTTTTTCCGCCGCGCTCTTCACGGACGGGCTCCCGGACCCGGACCTTCTGATCCGGACTTCCGGGGAGTTTCGCATCTCCAACTTCATGCTCTGGCAGCTCGCGTACGCAGAGATTTACATCACGCCCGTGCTCTGGCCCGACTTCACGCGCGACGACCTCTTCGGAGCGGTCGAGGAGTTCCGTCGGCGGGAGCGGCGCTTCGGCCGCGTGTCGCCTTCCTGACCGGCGCCCGGGACCACAAATGGCCGGATCCGATCTCGCGCGACGCCTGGGGGTCGCCGCCGTCGGCGTGCCCATCGGGATCGCGATCACCTATTTCGGTACTTGGCCCGTGGCCTCGGTGGTCGCCCTGTTGGCCGGCGCGGGCGCCCTCGAGATCTTTCATCTCGCGGCGGCCCGCGGATGGAGGCCCTTCACCTGGCTCGGCGTCCCCGCCGCCGCGCTCCTCGTCCTCGCCGCGGCCTGGGGAGACGGGATCGAAGGTTGGGCGGTATGGGGATGGGGCGTGATCCTCGTCCTGGCGCTGAGTGCTCTCGGGGGTGCGGTCTTCGTCCGGGGCTCGAACGGCGATCCGCTCCTGGCCGTGGCGATCACCCTCTTCGGGGCCGTGTACGTCGGCGCCACACTTTCGTTCGCCGTACATCTGCGGAACTTCCCGGCGACGGGGGGAGGGGAGCCGGGATGGGAAGGCGCCCTTCTCCTCGTCTTCCCCTTCGCGGTCACCTGGATCGGGGACACCTTCGCGTATCTCGCGGGGCACCGCTGGGGACGCCGGAAGCTCCTCCCGGCCGTCAGTCCGGCGAAGACGGTGGAGGGGGGAATCGGTGGGCTCGTCGGCGCGTCCGCGGGCGCGGCGCTTTTCACCTGGGTGTTCCTCCTCCCCTACACGGGACTGGGGCTCTCGGTGGTGGCGGCCGCGATTTTTGGACTCCTGATCGGCGCCGTCGCCCAGGTGGCCGACCTCGCCGAGTCGGTCCTCAAGCGGGAGGCCGGCGTGAAGGACTCGGGAGCGCTATTTCCGGGGCACGGCGGCGTCCTCGACCGGTTCGACGCGATCTTTTTTACCCTTCCCCTGACTTATCTCCTTCTGCCGCTTTTCATTCAGTGACCGACGGCGGGCGGATTCGTGTGGCCCTCCTGGGCTCCACCGGCTCGATCGGCGTCGCAGCGCTCCGCGTAATGGCCCGGCACCCCGACCGTTTTCAGGTCACCGTTCTGAGCGCCAACGCCTCCGTGCGCGACCTCGAGCGCCAGGTCCGGGAGCACCGCCCGGCCCGCGTCGTCGTTACCGACCAGGCTGCGTTCACGGGATGCTCCACGAATGGCGACGAGTGGGTGGGGGGAAGGGAAGCGCTCCTCGATGCCGTCGCGCGTCCGGATGTGGACGTCGTGGTGAACGCCCTCGTGGGATTCGCCGGGCTGGAGCCCTCGCTCCGTGCACTTGAGGCGGGGAAGCGGCTCGCGCTGGCGAACAAGGAATCGCTCGTGACCGGGGGCGCGCTGGTCCTCGAGGCCCTCCACCGAGGGGGCGGCGAGCTCGTTCCGGTGGATTCGGAGCACTCGGCCCTCTTCCAATGTCTGGGGGGTCGGCAAGGGACCGGAGTGGCACGCCTCGTGTTAACTGCTTCGGGGGGACCCTTTCGGGGGTGGACCGCGGGGCGGCTGGCCGAAGCACGACCCTCCGACGCGTTGCGCCACCCCACGTGGGAGATGGGGGCGAGAATCACGGTCGCTTCCGCCACGCTCGCGAACAAGGCGCTGGAAGTGATCGAAGCCCACTACCTCTTCCAGATGGCGTACCGGGATATCACGGTCGTCGTTCACCCTCAATCGGTCATCCACTCCATGGTCGAGTTCGTGGATGGATCCGTGATGGCACAAATGGGGTTTCCCACCATGGAGCTTCCAATTCTTTATGCCCTCACGCACCCGGACCGGATCTCCGATCCGGAGCTCCGGAGCTTCGATCCGGTTCGATCGTCGCCGCTCACTTTCGAGCGTGTGGACGACGAAGCGTTTCCGCTCTTCGGAATCGGTGTGAGGGCCGGGCGTGAAGGGGGAACGGCGCCAACGGTGTTCAATGCGGCGAACGAGATCGCGGTCGGGGCCTTCCTCGACGACCTCCTCTCCTTCCAGGGGATGACCGAAGTCGTGGGAGAAACGCTCGTCCGCGTTCCCTCCGCTCCCGTGCGGGACCTCCATGACGTCCTGGACGCGGACCGGACCGCCCGTCAGGTCGCGCGGGAGCTCGTCGAGCGCCAACTCCCCGCCGTGCCGGGATCCGACGGATGACTGTCATCCTCTCCACGATCGTCGTCCTGGGCGTGCTCATCTTCGTCCACGAGTTGGGACACTTTCTCGCGGCGCGCTCCGTCGGGATTCGGGTGGAGCGCTTCTCGGTCGGTCTCGGGCCCAAGGTCTTCGGATTCCGCCGCGGAGAGACGGAATACGTCATTAGCGCCATCCCCCTCGGCGGGTTCGTGAAAATGGGCGGGATGGACGACGAGGTCATGGAGGCGATCGAGGGAGGGAAAGAGGCCCAGCCCGCCGCCCCCGGGGGAGAAGATGGGGAAGCCGAGATGCCGGGCGGCCCAAGCGTCGAAGCGATGGCGCCGCGGTCCCGCGCGCCCCGACAGGGCGACTTCGACTCGAAATCCGTCCCCGCGCGCGCCTGGGTGATCTCCGCGGGCGTGGTGATGAATATGATTTTTGCGTTTCTCGCTTTTACGGTCGTCGCCGCCGGATGGGGACAGGCGGCACCGGACACTACCCGGGTTGCCGCGGTGCATTCGGAGTTCCTCCCCGCCGGCGCCGGCGGCCTCGCCGCGCTTCCCATCGGCGCGACGATCACGCGCATCGGAGATCGCCCGGTGGCCCACTGGGGGGATGTCCGCGATGCCGTTCTCGAATCCCCGGACGGGCCGGTCGCCTTCGTTTACTCGGGCCCTTCCGGAGAGCTGACGGCGGTGTTGACCGGCGCCGAGGCTCGCCAAGGGGTTCTCTCCGCGCTGGAGTACTGGACGGAGCCGGTGGTCCAGTCGGTCGGACGCGGGTCGCCGGCGGCCCAAGGGGGGATTCAGCCCGGGGACCGAATCGTCGCCGTGAACGGGGAGGAAATCAGTGCCTGGCCCGAGCTTCGATCGAAGGTCCAGGAGAATCTGGAGAGGGAGGTGGAGCTCACCCTGAATCGCGGCGGTGGCCTGCTCGTGCGGCTAGTGACCCCCTCCGCGGAGCAAGTGCCGGATCCCACCACGGGTGAAACGCGGGCGTTGGGTCTCGGCATTTCCGGCACCGGACCGGACTTCGTCTTCACTCGGGTCCCCCTCCTGGCCGCGGTACGAACCGGCTGGAGCGATACGGTCTTTGTCAGCACGGAAATCCTTCGGTTCCTCCGCGACCTCGTCACGGGGAGGATGTCGGCCCGGAACCTGGGGAGCATCGTCACCATCGGCGAGCTCTCCGGTCAGGCAGCGGCCGAGGGACTTCCGGTCTTCCTCCGATTTATGGCCCTCTTTTCGGTTAACCTCGCCATCCTGAACCTCCTCCCGATTCCGGTTCTCGACGGTGGGCACCTCCTCTTCCTCTCGATCGAAGCGGTCCGCGGGCGCCCCCTCTCCGTTCAGCAGAGGGTACGTTGGAGTCAGGTCGGCTTCGCCGTACTCATCGGGATCATGGCGCTCGCCCTCGGGAACGATTTCCTCCGCCTCCTCGGGCGGTAGGACGGAAGGGGCGAGGGCCCTCGGCCCCCGCACAGGTCCGGGGCGGCGCCCCGGAAAGCTCCAGAAGCGATCAGAGGAAGGAGAGCTGGCCCGCGCTCCGAGCGCGGCGCAGCTCCGCGACGTCCACGAAAGTCGTCGGTTCGTCCTGGCTCGCCACCTCCAGGAACCCCCTCCATCCCGCTTTCCCGAGGGCGCCCGCGACGGTGGCGTGTGCGATCTCGGGGCGGTTGCACTCCGCGGAGAGGTGTGCGAGAAAGAGGCCGGCGAGCTTCGGATGGAGCAGCTCGCAGGCGAAGCTCGCCGCCGCCCGGTTGGAGAGGTGTCCGTGGGAGGAGGCGATCCGTGCCTGAACCGTGGAAGGGTAGGGTCCCCGCCTCAGGAGCTCCTCGTCGTGATTCGCCTCGAGGACGAGGAAGTCGCATCCCGCGAGGGAGTGGCGAATCCCGGCGGTCGGGCGACCGAGGTCGGTCGCGATTCCGATGCGGGTTCCGCATCGCGTCCCCGTGACGGTGACGGCCACAGGGTCGGTGGCGTCGTGGACAGTGAGGAAGGGATCCACCCGGAGGTCGCCGATCGCGAAAGGGCGGCCGGGTTCGTATAGGTGGACGGTCTCTCCCCCACGGAGGAGCGAAGCGCAGGCGTCGCGTGTCCCCTGGGTCATGTAGAGAGGCGTCTGGAAGCGGCGCGCGAAGACACCGATCCCGCGCGTGTGATCCCCGTGTTCGTGTGTGACGACCACGCCGTCCACTCCCTCGGGCGCGATCCCGAGCCGCTCGAGGCGAATTGCCAACTCCCGTCCGCTGAGACCCGCGTCCACCAGGATGCAGGTATCCTGGCCGGCGACGAGGACCGCGTTTCCGCGGCTCCCGCTCCCGAGAAGGGCGATTCTCATCGCTCTTCCCGCTCTCTCTCCGGTGCGTGCACCGAGCCCCACGCGCGGGCGAGGAAGTCGCGCTCTCCGGCACCGAGGGCGATCCCGCGACGCCCCATGGCCCGTTCCACCGTCGCGAGGAAGGGCTCGAGGCGATAGGGGCCGAAGGCGTCCGCGGTCCCCCAGCCGAAGGGTGGGATCCACTTCCAGGGAAACCGGCCACCGTAGATGTTGCTTCCGGCGCCGACGATCGTCCCCGCGTTCAGGAAAGTGCCGATCCCGGTCTTCGCGTGATCGCCCATGAAGACCCCCAGCTTCAGGAGCCCCGTCTCGATTTCCCCCACGGGGGCGGCGACTCGGACCGGCCCGTAGTTGTTCTTGAGATCGGAGTTCGTCGTGAAAGCACCGAGGTTCACCCACCGCCCGAGGAGCGAGTGCCCGATATACCCGTCGTGCGACTTGTTCGCATAACCGAGAATGAGCGTAGCCGAAATCTCCCCGCGGAGGCGGCACACGGGTCCGCAGGCGAGCGACTCGAAAACGCCTCCGAGAAGTGTGCTCCCTTTTCCGATGAACGCCGGACCGCGAAGGGTCGTGAAGGAATGGAGATGAACCCTGTCACCGAGGTGGATCGGCCCCTCCCGGGTGTCGAGGACCACGAGCGGGTCGAGCACCACGCCTTCGCCCGCGGTGACTGTGTGCTCTCCCACGCGGTGAACCTGTGGAAGCTCGGGGAGGGGGCGCGCACGCCCATCAGCGCCGGTGATCCCGTGTGTGAGATCGAGGGAGATCCGCTCTGGGTTCGCCTCGAGGAGCGCCCAGGGAGTCTCGAGGAGGCTCCCCGGAAGTTGGAGAGCAGGAAAGGGTACCGCGGCGCCGTTCGTTCCTTCGAGGAGCTCTCGTCCGGGAAGGGGCGCTCCGGCCGGGAGAAGCCACCCCGCCGGGCGGTCTCCGACGAGGAGCCTGTGCCCCCCACCGGGCAGGGGGACGGGGAGCCCGAGGCTCGAGGCTCCCTCTCCGACAGCGGAGTCCACCGGCAAGTAACGGGACGCGAGGAGGATGCGCGGACCCGTCGTGGACATCGTCTCGCCGGCGGCGATCGGCGGCGCGTTTTCCTCCCTGAAGCCTTCGAGATCCTTCGGCGCGAGGTAGCCTGCCGCCGGGCCCCGGAAGGCCCTTTCGATCCGCTCCCGCAGAAGGAGGGTGCCGAAGAGGATTTCGCCGACGGGGCGCGTCAGCGAAAAAGGGTGCCACTCTCGCGACACGCCGTCCTCGAGGAGATAGAGCTCGGGCTTCATCCTTCCCCTCCCGCCGCTCCCTCGCGGAGCTCAGCCGGGAGTTCGGCGAGGAGCTCCTTGAGCCGGGGAGCCCGTTCACGGGAGGTGACCAGGGTCACTCCGCCCGAACGCACGACGACCAACCCTTCGACCCCGAAGAGGACGATCGGCCCGTCCTCCGCCCAGGCCACGGTCGTCCGTGTGTCGAGAGCATGCACGTCGCCATGGAAGGCGTTTCCCATCGGATCGAGGGTGAGGGTCCGCGTCAGCGCCTCCCACCCGCCGACGTCGTCCCAGGAGAAACTCGCCCGCAGTGCGCCGGCTCGGCCGCTGCGCGCCATGACGGCCTCATCCACGGAAATGGAGGGAACCTCGTCGAAGAATCGCCCGTCCTCGTTGCCGTCCAGGAGCTCGAGCCGGTCCCCGATCTCCGGGGCGTGCAGTCGGATCTCTTCGAGGAACCGCGCGACGGGAAAGATGAAGATCCCCGTATTCCAGAGGTAACCGCGGGCTATGTAGTCCCGCGCCGTCGCCTCGTCGGGCTTCTCCACGAAAGCGTCCAAGCGGAACGCCTCCGGTTCCCCGGCATTCGAGGCGAGCGGCGCGCCCGGGCGAAGGTATCCGTATCCGGTCTCCGGACGGTCTGGGGTGGCGGCGATCGTCAGAAGCAGGTCCTCCCGCGCCGCGAGGGAGGCGCCCCCTCGCACGTCGGAGAGAAAGGTCGCTTCGGGAAATACGACGTGGTCGGAGTGCAGGGACACCATCACTCCCTTCGGATCGACCCGGAGGATCCGGTGGGCCGCCCAGGCGAGCACCGGGGCCGTTCCGCGGGCGCGAGGTTCGATCCAGAGCTGCTCGGACGGGAAACCCGGAAGGGCGCTGAGGAAGGGGGCGGCAAGGTGCTCCCCCGCGAGGATCGCGGCGTGTTCGACGGGCGCGAGGGCCAACGCCCTCTCGACGGTCTCGACCAGGAGCGGGCGGTCCGAACGGCCAAGGGCAAGAAGGGGCTTCGGTCGCGAAGGGAGACTGGCGGGCCAAAAACGAGATCCGATTCCGCCCGCGAGGATCACGACGCGGAGGTGAGGATCACCTTCGGGCAAGGAGCTCATCCACGCGGTTCAGGAGTTTCTTCGGGCTGAAGGGCTTGGTGAGAAAGTCATCCGCACCGAGCGCGAAGGCGCGCTCCCGGTCGGCGTCCTGCCCTTTCGCCGTCAGGATGATGACCGGCGTGTCCTTTCTTCCGGGGAGTGAGCGCACTTCTGTCAGGACCTCGAGCCCCGTCGCGCCGGGCATCACGATATCGAGGAGGATCAAGTCGTAGTGGTCGTTCCCGCGGACCGCGGCGAGCGCAGCGGTCCCGTCGGCGACCGGATGCAGGTGAAATCCCCAGCCTTCGAGGAGGGTCACGAGGACCCGGCGGATGTGGGGTTCGTCTTCGGCCAGGAGAAGTCGAAGGGATCCGGCCGGAGGAAGCGACGATTCCGCCATAGGCGTCCCGGTCGGGGGTCGGACGGTCAATTCTTGCGACGATCTGCTCGGACGGAGCGTCCGTCCGGCTCCGTGAAGACGCGGGGCGGAACCTACTCGGCGAACGGTGTAAAGTCAAGAAATCCGGGGCTTTCCGGGGTTGACACCGTCTCTGGATTCCGGGTAGTCTTGTCGCTCCTCCCTGGACTTCGTTTCCCCCGACCCGCGGGAGCCCAGCCGGCTGTGAAGAACCGGTTCATCGGATGCCTTGTGGCCTTGGGCCTTCTCCTCGCCGCGTGCGAGGGAAACGACTTCTTGGTGCGGTGGGAAGAAAACCCGCTCGAGCAGGTTCTCTACTCGATCGATCGAGAGCCCGAGGGGGTTCTCCGCTCCACGGCCTTCAACATGCTGGAACGCCGCGGCGTGATCTTGGAGGACCCCAATGCGCAGGGCCGATGGGACTTCGCGCTCGACCGGGTGGATGGGACGATGGTGCTGGTCCCTCCCCAGGGGCTCGGTGTCATTTCGCGGGCCGCGATCGCCCCGATCCCCGGCACGGAGTTCGCGAATGTGATCGAAGCGCCCTCCGATACGCTCGTGTATTCGACGCGGGAGCCCGTTCCCGTGGCCCTCGGCACCGTCTATGTGATCCGTACCCACCAGCAACCGGGATTTTTCGGGCAGTTCTGCTTCTTTTTCGGAAAGATCGAACCGATCGAGATCGACCTAGCAGCCGGCACCCTTCGGTTCCTCCACGACGTGAGCCCGGACTGTAACAACCGTAGCCTCGTCCCGCCGGATTGAGGGGAGCGGCGACCCACTGATGCTGGATCTGAAAGCGATCCGCTCCGACCCCGACCGTATCCGCGAGGGGCTCGGTCGGCGGGGCGAGGCCGGCGGTGCCCAGGCCGTAGCCGAGATCCTGGCCCTGGACGGAGAAAGGCGGGAGGCCATCACCCGTGGGGATACCCTTCGCGCAGCGCGAAACGAAGCCTCCAAGGGGATCGCCGAGCTCAAGCGTGCCGGGCAGGACGCTTCGGAATTGATCGCCGAGATGCAGGAGGTCGCCGCCGAGATCGGAGCCCTGGAAAAGTCGGTCGCGGGGCACGAAGCCCGGATCGACGAGATCCTCCTCGGGATCCCGAACCTCCCTTCGGAGGAAGTAGCTTCGGGCGGTCCGGAAGCGAATGTGATCGTCCGGGAATGGGGAACGCCGCGGAAGCACCCCTTTCCCGCGCGGCCTCATTGGGAGATCGGTGAGGCTCTGGGAATTCTCGACCTCGAGCGCGGAGCGCGTGTTTCCGGCTCCGGTTTTCCCATCCTCCGTGGCCAGGGCGCCCGCTTACAGCGCGAGCTGATCAACTGGATGCTGAACCTGCATGTGCGCGAGCATGGCTACGAGGAGCTGAGGATCCCGTACCTCGTGACCCGGGAAACCCTCACAGGGACGGGTCAGCTTCCCAAGTTCGAAGAGGAGTCCTACGTCACCGCGCGGGACGACCTCTGGCTCATCCCGACGGCGGAGGTCCCGGTCACCAACCTCCATCGGGGGGAGCTCCTCTCGGCCGAGCGCCTTCCGATGCGGTACACGGCCTATTCTCCCTGCTTCCGCAGGGAGGCGGGGGCGGCCGGAAAAGACACGCGCGGCCTTCTCCGCGTGCATCAGTTCGATAAGGTCGAGCTCGTCCGTTACGAGCGCCCGGAGCGGAGCGGGGAAGCGCTGGAGGAGCTCACGCGGGAAGCCGAAGCAGTCCTCCAACACCTGGGACTCGCGTACCGCGTCGTCCGCCTCGCGGCGGGGGACCTGGGCTTCGCGGCGACCATGACCTACGACCTCGAGGTGTGGGCTCCGGGAGTCGAGCAGTGGCTCGAGGTGTCGAGCTGTTCGAATTGCGGGGACTTCCAGGCCCGGCGGGCCGACCTCCGCTTCCGCCCGGCTCCGGGCGAGAAGCCCGCGTTCGTGCATACGCTGAACGGATCCGCTCTCGCCCTCCCGCGACTCATGGTCGCTCTCCTCGAGACCTACCAGGAGGAAACGGGGGGCGTGACGATTCCCGATGCCCTCCGCGACCGGATGGGGCTCGAGCGGCTGGCGCCCTAGCCCGCGGCCGCCCCCGCCATGTCAAGCCAGCGGTGGTCCCTGGTTCTGGCGACGCTCTTCCTCGCCATCCTCGGCTGGTATCTCGCCTATTCGGAGCAACTCGTGCGCGCCTTCCGGGCGGAAACCGCCACGATGACCCGGATGTACTCCGAGGTCCAGGCGGGGCTCGCCGACCCGAGCGCATTCGGCCCGGAACAGGCGCTTACCCGGCTCCAGACGATCGTGGTGGGTTCGGGGGTGCCGCTCGTCCTGACGGGGCGAGGGGACACCGTGCTCTCCGCCGTGAATCTCCCCTTCGAATTCGACCTTGCGTCCCCGGAGGGACAGGCCCGGGTGCGAGAATACGCATCATCCCTCGACGCACGCCGCCCTCCCGTGGGCGACCCCGGGATCCAGCTCGTGCATTTCGGGGATCCCCCCGAGCTTCGCCGGCTGCGCTGGGTGCCATGGTTCCAGGTCGCCGGACTTCTCCTCACTCTCGTGACCGGGTGGCTCGTCATCCGCGCGCAGAGGGAGGCGGCGACGGACCGTGCCTGGACCGCGATGGCCCGCGAGCTCGCGCATCAGCTGGGGACGCCGATCTCTTCGCTCAAGGGCTGGCTCGAGGTTCTCGCGCTCCAGGACACCGAGCGCCCGGGTCCGGTGGATGAAAAGGAGATCGCGGCGGAAATCGGTACGGATGTGGAGCGGCTCGAGCGAGTGAGCCGGCGCTTCGAGCTGATCGGGCGACGGACTCCGCTCGAGCCCCTCGCGCTCGACGACGTCCTCAACGCCACCGAACGCTACCTCGCGGCCCGCATCCCGCGGCGCGGCCCCGAGATCCACCTCCGCGTCATGGCCGAGCCGAACCTTCCCCCCATCCAGGGAAACGACGTTCTCCTGACCTGGGCCCTCGAGAACGTCGTGAAGAATGCCCTCGATGCCCTCGCGGGCCGCGGAGGGAGTATCACGGTGCGGGCCTTTCCCGCGGATCCCGGTTGGGTCACCTTGCAGGTGCAGGATACGGGACCGGGTGTGGATCCGGAGATCCGCGAGCGGCTCTTCGAGCCGGGCGCGACGACGAAGTCCGGGGGATGGGGCGTAGGCCTCTCCCTCGCCCGCCGGATCGTGGAGCGGATCCACGGGGGGCGCATCGAGCTATTGGAGAGCGGGCCCGGTGGGTCCACCTTTCAGCTTCGCCTTCCGGTCCATCGAACCGATTCCGAATCTTCCACTCGCCGTTGACTTCCACGATCGACACTCCGCATCGGTCCCGCGAGGCGCTGAATCCAGAACAGGCCGCCGCCGTCGAGCACGTCGAGGGGCCACTCCTCGTTCTCGCCGGAGCCGGGTCGGGTAAGACGCGTGTGCTAACCATGCGCGTGACGCGCCTGATCCGGGATCACGGCGTCCGCCCGGACCGGATTCTCGCGGTCACCTTCACGAACAAGGCCGCGGGAGAAATGCGGGACCGAATCGAGGGGCTTCTCGGATCCGAACCGGCAGGGGCCTGGATCGGAACCTTCCACTCGATCGGCGCGCGGCTCCTCCGCCGGCACGCCGGCCTGCTGGGATGGAACCCAACCTTCACGATCTTCGACGCGGAAGAGAGCCTCCGGGAGATTCAACGTGTGATGGAGGCCGCGCAGGTGGATCCGAAGCGGTGGAATCCCAAAGCGGTGCGCGCCCTCATCAGCGACGCGAAGAACCAGCTCGTCTCGCCGGAGAAGTTCTCCCAGAGGCACGGCGAGGGGTTCGACCTTCTGGCACGCACCGTCGCCGGGATCTATCCGAAGTACCAGGCCTCGCTCCGCGAGCAAAACGCCTTCGACTTCGACGACCTGTTGGTGAAGCCCGTCGAGCTCTTCCAGACGCACCCCGACGTCCTCGCGCGTTATCAGGAGCGCTTCGCCTTCATCCTGGTGGACGAATACCAGGACACGAACCACGCACAATTCCGTTTCCTCGAGGCGCTCGCGCGCGGGCACCACAATCTCATGGTCGTCGGGGACGACGATCAGTCCATCTACGGATGGCGCGGCGCCGACATCCGAAACATCCTCGATTTCGAGACGACCTTTCCGGGGGCGGCGGTCGTCCGGCTCGAGCGGAACTACCGCTCCACGGGAACGATCCTCCGTGCGGCGAACGAGGTGATTGGGCGCAACACCCAGCGAAAGGCGAAAACCCTTCACACGGAGCGGGAGGAGGGGACGCGAATCGTCCTCGTGGAGACCCGCGACGAACGGGACGAGGCGGGGTGGATCGCGGACGAGGTCGAGATGCGTCTCCGCGCCGGCGAGCTGGATCGGTACCGCGATGCCGCCATCCTCTACCGGACGAACGCCCAGTCGCGGGCGCTCGAGGATGCGTTTCGGACTCGGGGCATTCCGTACCAGATCGTCGGCGGCGTGCGCTTTTACGAGCGGAGAGAAATTCAGGACGTTCTCGGCTATCTGCGCCTGATCTCGAATCCCCGCGACATGGCCGCCTTCGAGCGCGTCGTGAACGTTCCGCGCCGCGGGATCGGCCCCACGAGTCTGGGCCGCCTCAAGGAGTGGGCCGCGCAACGTGGGCTCTCGTACCTGGAGGCCGCCGCGATGGGAAGCGAAGTTCCCGATCTCCCCGCAGCGGCGGCGCGAGGCCTGGCGCTCTTCGCGCGCCTCGTGGCCGATTTCGCCGCCCGCGCGAAGCGCCTCGCGGTGGGGCCCCTGATCGAGGAGCTGGTGGAAGCGCTCGATCTCATGACGATCCTCCGTGCCGAGGGCCCGGAGGGGACGGACCGGATGGAGAATGTGAAAGAGCTGATCGCCGGCGCGATGGAGTTCGAGGCGGAGGTGGTCGAAGAGTGGGAAGGAGCTCCCCCGGAGCACTTCACCGAGCTCGATCTTTTCCTACAGCGGGTTGCGCTCGTCACCGACATTGACCGACACGACCCGGAGGGGGATGCGGTCACCCTGATGACGCTGCACAACGCAAAGGGGCTCGAGTACCCCTCCGTCACCATCGCCGGACTCGAGGAGGGACTATTTCCCCTCGCCCGCGCCTACGACGAGCCCGCCCAGCTCGAAGAGGAGCGCCGCCTCTTCTACGTCGGAATCACACGCGCGCGGGACCGACTTTGTATGACCTGGGCGCGGGAGCGGCGTCGCGCAGGGGGATACATGGCCGGGACCCTCTCGTCCTTCGTCGAGGACGTCCCGGAGGCGCTTCTCGACTCCCGGGTTTCGCCGCGGGTCCAACGGGAGGACGCCGCCTATCGAATGCGCGGCGACTCCTCTTACCGGACGCGCGAGCCCGATGCCTTCGGAAACGCTGCGCGCGCCTCCGCCCGGCGCGCCTCCGAGGAGAGGGGCTTCGACGAAGAGTTGAATCAGGACCTTCCCCATCTTCGACCCGGAGAGCGGGTGAGTCACGCCACTTTCGGGTCCGGGAAGGTCGTCGAGGTGGCCGGCTTCGGGGACGACGTCAAGGTGACCGTGGACTTCGAAACAGTGGGGAGGAAACGCCTTCTCGCTCGTTACGCGGGGCTCGAACGCGACTTCTGAGGAGGGGGCCATGGGTGTTTCGCAGGAAGATGTCCGAAAGATCGCCGAACTCGCGCGGCTGCATCCAGGCGAGTTGTCCGTGGCGCGCCTCACCGACGAGCTGAACGGGATCCTGGAGCACATCCGGAGCCTCGAAGAGGTGGACACTTCGGCCGTGGAGGGGTTCGAGCCGTGGCGCTCCGGCTCGCTCCCCTTCAGGGACCCGAAGCTGGGACCGGATCACCTCTCGGCGGGCGCGCCGGGCGATCGTGCCCCGGAGTGGGTGGACGGCTTCTTCGTCGTGCCGCGGCTTCCGGCCCTCGACGGGGGGGGAGGCGCGGCTTGAGCGAGTCCCCTGGCGTACGGGAGATCGTGGGGGCGGTCGGGACGGCCGGAGGTGATCCCCTCCGGTTCGCGAACGCAGCCCTCGATCGCGCACGCCGGGCGGAGTCGGAGGACACACCGCTGCATGCCTTTTTGGCCCTGGCCGATTCGGCGGCCATGGGCGGGGGCGCCGCGACAGGGGATGATCTCGATGGGGGCGGCCGTTCCGGAAAGGGCGGGCCGAAGGGGCCTCCTCTCCTCGCCGGAGTCCCTGTCGCCGTAAAGGACAATCTCTGCGCCTTCGACTTTCCCACGACCTGCGCCTCCCGAATTCTGGAGGGATACGTCTCCCCCTACGAAGCGACCGTCGTGCGGCGACTCCGCAGCGCGGGAGGAGTCATCGTGGGGAAAACCAACATGGACGAGTTCGCGATGGGGTCGTCCACGGAGAATTCCGGCTTCGGCCCCACCCGGAATCCTCGCGACCGTTCCCGGGTGCCCGGGGGAAGCTCCGGGGGGTCGGCCGCGGCCGTCGCAGCTGGAATCGTCCCCTGCGCTCTCGGTTCCGATACCGGGGGCTCGGTGCGCCAGCCCGCCTCCCTGTGCGGGGTGGTCGGGATCAAGCCCACGTACGGGCGGGTCAGCCGCTACGGCCTCGTCGCGTACGCATCTTCCCTGGACCAGGTCGGGACCATCGGGCGAACCGTCGAGGACGCGGCGCTCCTTCTCCAGGCCATTGCCGGTCACGATCCGCGGGACGCGACCTCCGCGCCCCTCCCCGTTCCCGATTTTCTCGGGGCGCGGGGGCGGGGCGTGCGCGGCCTCACCGTCGGCCTCCCTCGCGAGTATTTCGCGAAGGAGCTGGACCCTGCGGTTCAAAGGCTCTGCCGGGAGGCGCTCGGACGGTTGGAGGAGGCCGGCGCGGTCGTGCGAGAGGTCTCCCTCCCTCACACGAAGTTCGCGGTTCCCGCGTATTATATCCTCGCTCCCGCCGAGGCATCTTCGAATCTGGCCCGATTCGACGGCGTCCGGTATGGATCGCGGGCGCCGGGCGCCGACTCCGCCCGGGCGGTTTACGAGGAGACGCGCACGCGCGGCTTCGGCGCGGAGGTCGTGCGGCGCATCATGCTCGGGACGTTCGCGTTGTCCGCCGGCTACTACGAAGCGTATTACGGCCGCGCGCAGCGCGTGAGGTCCCTCGTGGCGAGCGACTTCGGCCGCGTCTGGGCGGAGGGAGTGGACCTCCTCTTCACTCCGACCTCGCCGACCCCCGCCTTTCCTCTCGGCGAGCGCACCGACGATCCGGTCTCGATGTACCTCTCCGACATCTTCACCGTGACCGCGAATCTCGCCGGAATTCCCGGCCTCTCTCTACCGGTCGGTGCGGTGGATGGGCTCCCGGTGGGTGGCCAGTTTCTCGCTCCCATGTGGGAAGAACCCAAGATGATCGGGGCCGCTCTCGCGCTGGAGTCCCTGCTCGAGGAGGCACGATGAGCGCAGGCGCCGGTGCGCTCGAGGCGGTCATCGGGCTGGAGGTCCACATCCAGCTTCGCACGGAGCGGAAGCTTTTCTGCGGGGACTCGACCCGCTTCGGCGACGCACCGAATACGAACGTCTGCCCCGTGTGCCTCGGGCTTCCGGGGGCCCTTCCCACGATGAATGGCCATGCGGTGACGCTCGCGGTGCGCGCCGCGCTCGCCTTCGATTGCGAGGTGCACGAGACGAGCGTCTTCGCCCGCAAGAACTACTTCTATCCGGATCTGCCGAAAGGATACCAGATCTCGCAGTTCGAACAGCCCCTCGCGACGACCGGCCAATTCCGCGTGCGCCTTCCCGACGGCGAAAAGGTCGTGAGGGTCCGGCGGATGCACATGGAAGAAGACGCAGGGAAATCGCTGCACGACCGCGTCCCTGGGGGCACCGCCGTGGACCTGAATCGCGCCGGCACGCCGCTCGTCGAAATGGTCTCCGAGCCGGACTTGCGCACGCCCGAAGAGGCGCGCGCCTACCTCCAGCAGGTCAAGCAGATCCTCGAGTACCTCGACGTCTCCGACTGCAATATGGAGGAGGGTTCGCTCCGCGTGGACGCGAACGTCTCGGTGAGACCCGTGGGCTCGCAGGCACTCGGCACCAAGACGGAGCTCAAGAACATGAACTCCTTTTCGGGCGTCGAGAAGGCGATCGCGGCGGAGGTGAGGCGCCAGTCCGAGATCGTCGCCGGGGGGGGAAGGGTCGAGCACATAACCCTCCTCTGGGACGACGCTCGCGGCGAAGTACGGCCGATGCGCTCGAAGGAGGAAAGCCACGACTACCGGTACTTCCCCGAGCCGGACCTTCCGCCGCTCGTTATCCCCGTAGCGGAGATCGAGGCGGCCCGCGGCGAACTCCCCGAGCTTCCCCACACACGCCGGGAACGCTTCGGGCGCGAATACGCACTCCCTACCTATGACGCGGAGGTTCTCACCTCCACGCGCGGGCTCGCGGACTACTTCGAGGCGGTCGCGCGTGCCGCGGACGATCCCAAGCAGGCCTCGAACTGGGTCATGGGGCCGCTTCTGGCCGCGCTGAAGGAGAGGGGCATCGAGGTAGGGTCATCGGTCGCCCCCGCGGCTCTCGCGGAGCTCATCGCCCTGGTTCGCGACGCGACGATCAGTCAGAACGTCGGGAAGGAGGTGCTCCGGAAAATGCTCGACTCCGGACGGAGCGCGAAGGAGATCGTGGAGGAGGAAGGGCTGGCGCAGGTGCGGGATGCCGGGCAGCTCGAAGGGTGGGTGGACGCGGTCCTTGCGGCCCACGCCGACGAAGTCGCGCGCTTCAGGACGGGCGAGAAAAAGCTTCAGGGCTTCTTCATGGGGGAAGTCATGAAGAGCTCTCGGGGGAAGGCCGACCCTGGGGAAGTGGCTCGGCTTCTCGCTCGGAAGCTGGCTCCGTGAGATTCCGGAGCCCGGGGACTTCGATCCCGCGGGCGCGTGGGACGTAGAGGAGGGGGGTGGAAGGGAGGGGGAAGAACTCTCTCGCGACCTCGTCGAGCTCGCGGGGGTCGAGCCGCCCGCCCTCTTCGCGCGCTTCCCGCCGCACCGCCTTCGAGAGCCTGAGATTCGCCTCGCCGATCGGATCGAGCCCCGCCGCCCGCGCCTGCCCCCCTTCGGCCAGGTAGTCCATCACGTAGTCGTACGAGAGCCTCAGGTATTCGTCCCGCATGTCGGTCGGCAAGTCGAAGCGCGACCGCCGCAGGATTCCTTCGAAGACCTGCTGCCATCGGGCGTCGTCCTGGAAAGCGATCATTCCTCGGAAGAGGCGGCGGTTGGTCTGGAAGGAGAAGAGAGTCCGCGAGAGGACGCGGTCGAAGAGCTCGTCGGCCTCGGAGTGGTCGTGGAAGAGGACGACGCGCCTCGCTTCCCACCCGAAGCGCTTTCCCAGGTGCACGTCCATCCGGTGTTCCCAGTACGTGTGCCCGACGGCGTCGGTGCCGCTCGTCAGGAGGAGACGCCTGGGAACGAAGTAGTTGTGCGCAATCGTGTCCGCCGCGAGGTGCGACAGATAGCCGAATCCAACGGCCCGGAGCGACTCGGAGTCTGCACTTTCGAGGATCTCCTCGCCGATGTGCCAGTGGTGGGAGTGCCGGCCGATCGGGGCGTATTTTTTGGCGAAGGAGATGTCCGCCGCGACGGAGCCGTAGAGGAATGGGAGGCGGTGCCGTTCGAGGAGGCTCTGGATCGCGGGCGGGAGAAGGTGGAGCGAAGAGAGGACCGCCTCACCGATGGCGATGTGGGTCGCGGGGCCCCACGCCCACGCTTGTTCCGGAGTGAGAAGGAGCCAGATCGCGGCCCAGACTAGCGACCCGAGAGCGAGGGAAAAGAACGCGGCGAACCCTCGGCGCGCCTCTCGATCGGGGTGCGGGGCTTCCCTCGCGCTCAGCTTTTGTTCTCCTCCCCGCCCGGGTTCCCTTCCCCCAGCCCCGGGTCGCCGGAGTGTGCGTCCACCGGGCGGCCCTCGAAGGGGTGGTCCCGGTCGTTGCCGGAGGGACGCGCGCGCCGACGGCGGGGGCGTTCTCCGGCGCCGAGCTTCCCCAGCCCAGCCCGTACGCCCCGGGCCGTCGCCGCGCCCTCGATGAAGGCATCCTCGGCCTCTCCCTGGACGACCTCGAGCAGCGCGTTGAAGTCCTCGATGCGCTCCTCCATGCGATCCGAAGCCTGGGTCAGCCGGTCCGAGAGTTGAGAGAACGAAGCGGAGAGGCGGGAGACCTCGCTCCGCAGGGTATCCGACATGGCTTCCACATTCGCGGCGGTTTTTCGCAGGCTCTCCACACCCGGGTCCACCGACACCTTGTGTCGGAACGATTCCAGGGACTTTCCCGCCGTTCGGACCTGGAAAAAGACGGCCACCAGGAGAAGCAAGACGGCGAAAAAGGTCGCGGCTACACAGCCGGCCGCGATGGCGAACAGGACGTCCACCGCATCCCGAGCGGCGACCGTGACGACCGTGTCCGGTGGTATCGCGACCTGGGGTGCGAGGAGGAGGGTCATGGTTTCAGAATAGCGGCCAGGGGTGAAAACGTTCCACTCCCCCGTGCTTTCCCGGAGGCTCGGGGGGACCGGCGCCTGCCGGTTGTACCGGCTCGGGTGCCCGGATAACTTCCGCGGACCCGGAGCGCAAGCGGGGTTGCGGGGGCGCGATCTCCCCCGCCGGCGTTGACCGGGAACACTAGACTCAGCTCGGAGCCGCCGCGTCCCATGTCCGTGTTCTTGGTCGAGGGAGGACACCGTCTCTCCGGGGAGATCCGGCCCACCGGCAACAAAAACGCGGCGCTCCCTTGCATTTCCGCGGCCCTTCTGACCGCCGAGCCGGTCACCCTCGAAAACGTGCCGCGGATCCGCGACGTAGAGACGCTCCTCGAGATGATCGCGTCGCTCGGTGCGTTCGTGGAGTGGGTCGGCCCGAATGCCGTGCGCATCGAGGCCCGCGACATCGAGAGCTCCACCCCGGACGCACGATTCGCGGAGCGGATCCGTGCCTCGATTCTCGCCGCCGGTCCCCTCCTCGCACGGATGGGGAGGGCATCGCTCGCACCCCCGGGGGGAGACGTGATCGGGAGGCGGCGTCTCGACACGCACTTTGTCGCCTTCCGCGGTCTGGGGGCGCAAGTGACCCTGGATTCGCACGGCTTCGAGGTCACGGGAAAGCTCAAGGGCGCCGATATCTTCCTGGACGAACCCTCCGTGACCGCGACGGAAAACGCGGTGATGGCGGCAGTCCTGGCGGAGGGGGAAACGCGTCTCAGAAACGCGGCCGCGGAGCCGCATGTTCAGGACCTTTGTGCCCTCCTTCAGGCGATGGGCGCCCATATCGAAGGCGTCGGCACCCACGTCCTCGAGATTGAAGGGGTCTCCCGGCTGGGAGGCGCGGACTATCACCTTCAGGCGGACCACATCGAAACGGGCTCCTTCATCGGGCTCGCGGCGGTGACCGGGAGCGTCCTCACCGTAAAGGATGCGCCGCTTCCGCACCTGGATTCGATTCTCCTCGCGTTCCAGAGGCTCGGCGTTGCATGCGAGGTATCGGGGAACGACCTCGTCGTCCATGGAGATCGGGACCGCGAGATCCGACACGACGCCTTCGGGCACCTGCCGAAAATCGACGACGGTCCTTGGCCCGCCTTCCCGGCGGACCTCACTTCGATCGCACTCGTGACCGCGACCCAATGCCGGGGTACGGTCCTGATCCACGAGAAAATGTTCGAGTCTCGGATGTACTTCACCGACAAGCTCGTCGCGATGGGGGCTCAGATCATTCTTTGCGACCCGCACCGGGCCGTGGTGGTCGGTCCGGCTCCCCTCCGGGCCGCTCCGCTGGAGAGCCCCGATATCCGCGCCGGCATGGCCATGCTTTTGGCGGCGCTGGCTGCCGAAGGGACGAGCCGAATCCAGAATATCCGGCAGATCGAGCGCGGTTATGAACGAATTGACGAGCGCCTGCGCGGCGTCGGGGCGAAGATTCAACGCATTGACGGGGGTTGAAAGGCGGACCCGATTCGCGTATCATAGTGTCCAATCACAGGCTGCCGTTCTGGCGGCTGTTTCGTGAGTGGGGGAGCGGGTGGCCCCCGCTTTTTTTTACCTCTGGTGTCCGGGTGGACGCCGGGAGAGGGCGGCGGGGAGCCGGGGAATGGGGCCGGTGGAACCGATTGCGGAGGTGGCGGACGGGCTCGATCGCCGAATCGAGGCGCTCGGGCTCGAGTTGGTAGAGGCCGAATGGGGGGGGACGCCGCGGCGGCCCCTTCTCCGCATTCGGGTGGACCTTCCGGCCTCGGAGCCGGGAAGGGGGGTGACGGTCGCGGATTGCGTCCGCGCGAGCAGGGCGCTCGAAGAGTGGCTCGACGGCCATCCGGCGGTGCCGGAGCGCTATGTGCTGGAGGTTTCGTCGCCGGGCGTGGAAAGGCCGCTCACGCGTGAGCGTGACTTTCGGCGCTTCGTGGGACGGGAGGTTCGCTTGCGCACGACGGGGCGAGCGTCCCCGCGCGCGCTCGAAGGGATGCTCGAGGGAGTGCACGAAGGAAGCGACGGGAAGGGCTTCGAGGTTGCCGTCCGCGAGGCCGGCGGTGGCCTCGTGCGTGTGCCGGGAAGCGAAATCGTTCGCGCCAACCTGGTCTTCCGCTGGGGCGACGCAGAAGAGTAGCGCGAATATCTGGGGAGGAGGGGATCACATGGCCAATGCCGGACAAATTGTCGCCGCCATTCGAGACATGGCCGCCACGAAGAGCCTCTCCAACGAGGAGATGAACGACCTCATCAGGGACGGGATCCTCGCCGGCCTCATTCGAATTCACGGTCCGAATGTGCGGGCAGAGATCGAGTTGGACGACGACAGCGGGGAGATTGACATCGTCGTGCTGAAGCGGGTCGTCGAGGTCGTAGAGGACCCGTCGGCCGAGATCTCGCTCGAAAAGGCCCGCTGGGACGACTCGACCTTCGAGGTCGGCGATGTCATGGAGATCCCGGTGGACTTCTCGGAGTTCGGTCGAAACGCGGTGATGGCGACGAAACAGCGCATCGTCCAGCGCGTGCGGGAAGGGGAGCGCGATCGGGTGCGGGAAGAGTTCGCGCACCGGGTCGGTGAACTCCTCTCCGGCGAGGTCCAGCAGATCGAACGCGGCAAGATCGTCGTGATGCTGAACCGGGCGCGCGACGCCGAGGCGATCATTCCCTGGAAAGACCAAAACCCGCGGGAGCGCTTCCGCCAGGGCGATCCGATCCGGGCCGTCCTCAAGAAGGTCGAGGAAACTCCGAAGGGGCCAAGGCTCATTCTCTCCCGCGCGGATCCACTTTTCGTGGAGGCGCTGTTCCGGCTCGAGGTGCCTGAGATTTACCAAGGAATCGTCGAGATCAAGGAGCGCGCCCGCGAGGTGGGTGGCCGCACGAAGATCGCCGTCTGGTCCCGCGACGAGTCTATTGACCCCGTCGGGGCATGCGTCGGGCTCAAGGGCTCCCGCGTCCAGGCCGTCGTCTCGGAGCTCGGGGGAGAGCGCATTGACATCGTTCCCTGGCACCCTGATCCGGAGGTTTTCGCGCGGCGAGCGCTCGCCCCGGCGCGGGTTTCCAAGGTGATCTCCGATTCGGAACGCCAGGTGATCACGGCCATCGTGGACGAGGATCAACTTTCGCTGGCGATCGGACGGAACGGCCAAAACGTGCGCTTGGCTTCCCAGCTCATTGGATGGCAGATCGACCTGTACGGGTCGCGGGAGTGGCTCGAGAGGGGGGCCGGCGCGGCGCTCTTCGGGCGGCGTCCCGAGGAGGAGAGCCTCGAAACTTCGGACTTCCCGCTCTCCGAGCTCACCCTCCCCGATGAAGCTCTGGCGGCCCTGAAAAGTGCCGGATATAGTACGTTTCTGGACATCATCGATCTTGAGGACGAGGACTTCCGCGGGATCGAGGGATTCCCGCCGGACGCGGTGGAGACGGTCGTTGGGATCATCGACGAGCTCACCGTCCTTGACGAACCGGCGGAGGAGGAAGCGGCGTCCAGCTTCGAAGGCGCCGAGCGTTCCGCCGCCGCCCTGGCGGAGTCCGCAGATCGCGCAGCCGACCAGAAGGAAGCGGGAGATGCCGAGGAGCCCCGGGGAGGCTGACGCCCTGGGGCTTTTGGGTCTTGCCCACAGGGCGGGAATGGTGGTGATGGGAGTCGCGGAGACGAGACGGGCACTCGGGGCGGGCGAATTGGCGCTTGTAGTCTTCGCCGGAGACGCCTCCCCGACGCAGTTGGAGAAGATCCAGGGGATGCTGCGGCACCGAACGGTGCCGGTGCGATGGATCTCCGGAAGGGCGACGCTCGGAAGGGCGCTCGGCGGCGGGCCGATCTCGGCCGCGGGGGTCAGGAGAAGCGGTTTTTCGGCGCGGCTCCTGGAGAGCCTTTCCCCGACGCCGCCGGGACCTGGGGAAGCCCGGGAATCCATCGAAGCGCAGGAGAAATAGAGGGAGCGGGCATGCGGGTCGTTGAGCTAGCCGATGAGCTGAAGGTCTCCTCCGAGGAGATCCTCGCCCTCCTGAGGGCGATGGGGATACCCGTGCCCGATGGGGACGCGCCCGTGAGTGACGCGGATGTCGCTCGCGTCCTCGCCCGTGTCGAGCGGGAACGCCGCGCCGGGAAGCGCGAGGCCTCCGCGGCCGTCCAGGCCGCTTTGGAGGAGTCCCAGGGGCCCGCGAAGCGCCGCCGTCGCCGAAAGGCCGAAGAAGACGTCGCGCCGCCGGAACTGGAAGCGCCCGCGGTCGAGGAAACGTCCATGTCGGACCTGGTCGAGGGGCCCCGCCGGGACGAAGCTCCTCAGGATGAGGCTGTGGAGGTCTCGGCGGCGGTCGGGCACGAAGCCGCCGTCGAGGCCGGGTCCGGATCCGAAGAGCCTGCGAAGGTTCCCGACGGGACGATCTCGGCCGAAATCGGAGAGCCGGCCGAGGCCGACGCGGAGGATGCCAAGCCCCGCCGGCGCCTGCGCATGCCGGAGATGAGCCCGCTCCCCGCCGCGGCCGATCGTGGGCCGGCGCGACGCGTCCGCGTGGAGCCGGTCCAACCCGAGCCCCCCGCCGTTCGCCCCACTCCGGCCGCCAGCGCGGGTCCGGGCGGGCAAGTGCGCATTCAGGCGGACGGGTTCACGCCGGACGGCCGCAAGAAGGTCAAGAAGAAGGGAAAGAAGCGCCAACGTGTCGATCAGGACGCCGTGCAGGACAACATCACGCGCGTCATGGCGGAGCTGAAGGGAGGGGGAAAGAAGCGCCGGAAGAAAGGCGCGGGCGGACCGACGCGTGAGGAGAGGGAGGCGCAGGAAGAGGAGGATCGCGTCGTGGCCGAGCAGGAAGCCAAGACGGTCAAGGTGAACGAGTTCCTCACCGTCGCCGAGCTCTCCGAGCTCATCGACGTTTCGTCGACCGAGCTGGTCGGCGCCGCATTCAAGAACCTCGGCCTTCCGGTCACGATCAATCAACGCCTCGACTTCGACCAGCTGGAGCTCCTCCTCGAAGCCTTCAATTTCCGAGCGGTTCGCGAGGAAGGTTACGCTGATGCCGAGGAGGGGGAAGAACTCGAGGAGGACGATCCGTCCGAGCTCGTCGCGCGTCCCCCGGTCGTCACGGTCATGGGACACGTAGACCACGGGAAGACACTCCTCCTCGACTCGATCCGGAAGACCAACGTCGTCGCCGCCGAGTCGGGTGGAATCACCCAGCACATCGGCGCCTACCACGTCGTGCTGGACGATGGGCGGACGATTTCTTTCCTCGACACTCCGGGTCACGCCGCCTTCACCGCGATGCGCGCCCGGGGTGCGGACGTGACGGACATCGTCGTTCTCGTGGTCGCGGCCGACGACTCGGTGATGCCCCAGACGGTGGAGGCGATCTCGCACGCGCGAAACGCGGGCGTCCCGATCGTCGTGGCGATCAACAAGGTGGATCTCCCCTCGGCCAACGCCATGAAGGTGAAGCAGGAGCTTCTCAAGCACGGCGTGACGCTGGAGGAATTCGGGGGCGACGTCCTCTCGGCCGAGGTTTCGGCGAAGTCGGGGAAGGGGATCGACGAGCTCCTCGAAAAGATCTTGTTACAGGCGGAGGTCCTCGAGCTCTCCGCGAATCCAGACCGCGATGCGACGGCGGCGGTCATCGAGGCGAAGCTGGACGTCGGGAAGGGACCGGTCGTCACCGTGCTCGTGATGCGGGGAACGCTCCGGGTGGGCGATGCCTTCGTCTGCGGGAAGTTCGACGGCCGCGTGCGGGCGATGCTCGACGAGCGGGGCAAGTCGTTGAAGGAAGCTCGTCCCGGGATTCCTGCTCTGGTGCTCGGCGTCGCAGGCGTTCCGCAGGCGGGGGACACGCTTCAGGTACTGGACGCGGTCCGCGCCGGGGAAGTGGCTCAGACCCGGCAGCGACTCGAACGGGAGAAGCAGCTCCGCATTCGTGAGCGTGGCGTGAAGCTCGGCGACCTAGCCCACTACATGCGCGAGGGTAAAGTCGTCACGCTCCCGATCGTCGTGAAAGCAGACGCGGACGGTTCGGTCCAGGCGGTTTCGGACTCGCTCGAGCAGCTTTCCACCCCGGAGGTCAAGGTCGAGATCATCCATCGCGGCGTCGGCGCGGTAAACGAGTCCGACGTCCTCCTCGCGGAGACGGCGGGCGCGATCATCATTTGCTTCCGGGTGCGTCCCGACGCCAACGCGAGAGTGCTCGCGGAACGGGACGGGGTGGAAATCCACCTCTACGACGTCATTTACGAGGCCGTGGACGACATCACCAAGGCGATGGAGGGACTTCTTTCTCCTGAAGAGCGCGAGAAGATCACGGGCGTGGCCGAGGTTCGGGAGCTCTTCCGGATTTCCAAGGTGGGGACGATTGCGGGGTGTTACGTCACTCACGGAACGATCGACCGGAAGGGGAAGGTCCGCATCATCCGCGACGGATCGGTGGTGTATACGGGCGACATTGTTTCGCTCAAGCGCTTCAAGGATGACGTGAAGGAAGTGCGGGAAGGATTCGAATGCGGAATCGGGATCGCGAACTTCAACGATCTCAAGGTCGGCGACCTGATCGAGTCGTTTATCGTAGAGGAGTTTGCCCGCACTCTCGCGACTGCAGGGTCGGCCGCCGGGAAGGGTTAGGAGCTTCCCCGGAATCCCCTCCACCGTCCTCGTACTGACCTGGGAGCTGCGAATCCCGGGGTGCCGTTCCCTCAAGGGAAAAAGGACCGTCGTTCGGTCGCTCAAAGACCGCCTTCGCCACGGGTTCAACGTCTCGGTTGCGGAGACGGGCTACCAGGACGAGCACGACCGCGCGGAGGTCACTGTCGCCCTGGTCGTTTCCGACGGGCACCTCGCCCAGTCCGTAGCGGACAAGATCGACCGGTTCGTCGTGGAGCGAAGTGGCGCGGTCGTATCGCGTTCCAAACGCGAGATCCTCTGACCCCGGGGCCGGCGGGCCCCCTCACATTCCACACCTTGGGGCCCCGCGATGGCGAACAGGCGACTTGCGAGGCTCAATGAGCAGATCCGCCGTGAGGTCTCCGAAATCTTGCGCACGGAGGTTCGAGACCCCCGCGTGGGGCTCCCCACGGTGACCGCGGTCAATGTAACGCCCGACCTCTGGATGGCGCGGATCTTCGTGCGTCCAGACCCCACGAAGACGGAGGGCGATCTCGAGGGCGTCCTCGAGGGACTCGACCACGCCGCCCCCTTCATCCGACGGGAACTGGGGAAGGTGCTACGGGCGCGCCGGGTGCCCGAGCTGCGCTTCGAACCGGATACCACGATGGAGACGGCCAGCCGCATCGAACGCATCCTGCAGGAGGTCCTTCCGCATGCGGCGGGGGAGCCGGACGAGACTTCGGGGGATGGCGAGGCCTCTTCGGCGGTGCCCGAGGTGGGCGATCCCGACGCCGAGGGCGAAGAGTGAAGGGTGCCCCGTTGGCGGATGGGCTCCTCCCTGTGGACAAGCCCATGGGCCTGACCTCCCACGATGTGGTTGCCTCCGCGAGGCGGGCCCTCGGCCTCCGCCGGATCGGGCACACCGGGACCCTCGACCCCTTCGCGTCGGGACTCCTCCTTCTCCTTCTCGGGACGACCACCCGGCTCGCCGAATACTTCGACGGATTCGCGAAGGAGTACCGCGCGACGGCGAGATTGGGGATATGCACGACCACGGACGACCGGGAAGGTGAAGTGGTCGCTGTCTCCGATGCCTGGGTGGATCTCGAGCCGGCGGTGATCGAGGAGACGATGGCCTCCTTTCGGCGAGAGATCGTGCAAGTCCCCCCCGCCTATTCCGCGAAGAAGGTGGGTGGACGCCCCGCGCATCGGCGCGTGCGGGCGGGCGAAACCGTCGAGCTCGCGGCCGTTTCCGTGACGATCCACGAAATCGTAATCGAGGAGCTGGCGCTCCCGGACGTGCGCTTTCGAGTGCGTTGCTCGACCGGAACGTACGTGCGTGCCCTCGCCCGGGATCTCGGCGAGCGTCTCGGGGTTGGAGCCCACCTCGTAGAGCTCCGGCGGCTCGCGATCGGACCGTTCCGCATCGAGGAAGCGCTTCCCTATGATCTCCTGGGGGACGCGGCCCGCGTCGCGGAGGCTTGGCTCCCGCCCCTCGGCGCTCTCGCGCACCTCACGCGGATCGACGTGGGTGACGAGGAGGCAGGGAAGCTCGCGATGGGCCAGGCGCTCGCGGCGGGCGAATATGGTGTCCCCGAGGAGGCTGGACCGATCGCCGTGGCCCGCGGCGACGCCCTCGTCGCGGTGGCCGAGCGCGACGGAGACCTGATTCGCCCGAAAAAGGTGTTCATCGCTTGAGCGAATCCGCGATCGACCTGACCCTTCCTCCTGGGCTTCCGGCTGATGGCCGGGGCACTGTGGCGACGGTCGGCACCTTCGACGGCGTGCATCGGGGTCACTGGGCCGTTCTCCTGGAGATCCAGGAACGCGCACGCGTCACGGGACGGCGCGCGGTCCTCCTCACCTTTCATCCCCATCCGCTCCGCATCGTCCGGCCGGAGGCGGCGCCGCGCCTCCTGACGACCCCGGTCGAGAAGAAGGAAATCCTCGCCGAAAGCGGCCTCGACTACGCGGTTTTCCTGAGCTTCACGCAGGCGCTTTCGCGTTACTCCCCCCGGCGCTTCGTCGAAGAAATCCTGGTGGGCCGCCTGGGAGTTGAAGAACTCGTGATCGGGTACGATCATGGGTTTGGGCGCGGTCGGTCCGGCGACGTGGACACGCTCCGGGAAATCGGGGATGAGCTGGGCTTCGAGGTCGCTGTGGTGGGACCGGTGGAGATGGGGGGCGGACCCATCTCGTCCAGTCGGATCCGGGACGCGGTCTCGGCGGGAGACATGGATGCCGCTCGAGAAGGGCTCGGCCGTCCCTATTCGATGCGCGGCTTCGTGGTGCATGGAGACAGGCGCGGACGGACGCTCGGTTTTCCGACCGCGAACCTCGAGATCGGGAGCCAGGAGAAGGCGCTTCCCCCGGCCGGGATCTATGCGGTTCGCGCCGCTTTCCGGGATGGCGTATTCTGCGGGGCACTTCATCTGGGCCCGCGGCCGACCTTCCGGGGATCGCCGCCCACGATCGAGCTCCATGTCCTGGACTTCGACCGAGACGTGTACGGAGAGGAAGTGCGGGTGGACCTGATCCGGTACTTGCGTCCCGTGGGCGCCTTCGAGTCGGCGCAGGCGCTCGTGCGCCAGATGGAGGCCGACGTGGCCGCCGCCCGGGAGGTTCTCGCTGCGGACCGCGGAACGGTGGAAGGTCCGGAGCGATAAGAGACCGATGCCCTCGATGAAAAAGACCCTTCCGTTGGAGACAACCTCCATGTTCATGCGGACCAAGATGCGGGCCACCTCTCTTCTCGCTTTCGCCCTCCTGGCCTCTTGCGGTGGGGACGGGGACGGAGGAGCGCCGGATCCGGCTGAGCTCGTTGCGTCATCCGCGGACCGAATGAGCGAGGTCAATTCCTTCGCCTTTCTTCTCGAGCACGAAAACGGAACCACGATGATCGTTGGAGGGCTCGCCATGGAGCGCGCTGAGGGGGAGATCGCAAACGGCGAGCGCCTCCGCGCCGACGTGATGGGAAGAACCGGCCCTCTCGCCGTCAATTTGCAGCTGATTATCGTGCCGGAGGGCGCATGGATGACGAACCCGCTCACTGGCGCGTGGACTCCCCAGGCGCTCAGCATCTCTGAGTTCTTCGATCCAGCGACGGGAGTGACCGCGGTCATTCGCGGGATCGGCACGCCGACTCTGACCGGGACCGAGGTCGTGGGGGGTGTCGAGACCCATATCGTCGACGGTAGTCTGGACTCTGGGGCGCTCGCCCTGCTCATCCCCGGCGTCCCTGCCGGCCGCCCCTTGACCGCGCGAACCTGGATCGGAAGCGAGGACCCTGTCGTGCACCGGATCGAGATCCGCGGCACGCTTGCCGACGGCGACGATTCGACGGTCGTTCGCCGCCTCACGCTCTCCCAGTTCGGCGCCACCTTCGAGATCACCGCGCCCCTTTGAGGCGACCTGTCGCGGGTAGGGGAGCGTGACCGACGGCTTCGCCGCCGCACGGATCAGGCGCGTCCCCGACTGGCTCCAGTCCGGGTGGCTCCTGCGGCGCGGCGTTGATCCGTCGCGAGGAAATCTTCTCCTCCTCCTGGTCGCCTGGGGCGTCTTCCACAGCGCGAACGACCAGACCTCCATCGTCGTCGTCCTCCCTGCCCTGATCACTGACGTGGGGCTCACGGTGGACCAGTTCTACCAGTCGTCCTGGGTCGTGAACGGCTACCTCCTCGGATACCTCGTCGCCCTTCCGATCGTAGGGAGGATCGCGGACGTCTACGGACTCGCGCGGATCTTTGCCGTGACCCTCTTGGTTTTCATGATCGGGAGCACGCTGGTCGCGTTGGCGCCCTCCTTCCCTTGGATCGTGACCGCCCGGGCGCTCCAGGCGGTTGGCGGGGGAGGGGTCGTCCCGGTCGCGATGGCGATCGTCGTAGATCAACTCCCACCGGAGCGCCGCCTCATGGGGCTCGGCGCGATCGCAGCCGCCACCGAGGCCGGGGCGCTCATCGGTCCGGCGTGGGGGGGGGTGATCACCGAGTGGTGGGGGTGGAGGGCCGTCTTCTGGGTGAACCTCCCCCTCGTCCTCCCGACGCTCATTGGCGCCTGGTGGCTCGCGACCGGAACGCGACGCGAGGGGCGCATTGATTGGGCGGGCGCGGCCCTCCTGGGACTCGCCCTCGCGGTCCTGACGTACGGGCTCGTGAACGACCCGATCTTTCCCAGGCCCCTTTCTTGGACGCTCGCGATCCTTGCGGTCGCTGCCGCCCTCGCAATGGGGTTCGTCCTCCACGAGCTCCGCCTGGAGGCACGAGGCGGGTACCCCATGGTGCGGCTCGGCGCCCTCAGCGAGCCGCGCACCGCCTGCGCGAACCTGACGATGTTTCTGGTTGGGGCGGGGCTCATCACCGCGCTCATGGGCGTTCCCCTTTTCGTGAACCTCGTCCTCGTCGAAGGCGCGCTCGAGGGCGGCCTCACCCTCATGCGGCTGACGATTGCGGTGCCGCTGGGCGCTCTCCTGGGAGGATGGCTCGGCGGCCGCATGGGCCTTCGCCCGACCGCCGTCGCCGGGTGTGTCCTCATCGCTGCGGGGTTCGCGGGGCTTCAGGGATGGGATGCGGAGCTCACCCAGCTCATGCGATCCGTCCCCCAACTCGTCGGCGGGCTCGGCTTCGGATTGGTGTTGGCGCCTTTGGGCGCGGCGGTCCTGCAGCGGGTCGCGGAGGAGGAGAGAGCGACCGCCGCCGCCTGGCTCACCCTGGCCCGGATGGCGGGAATGCTGGTGGGGGCGGCCCTCCTGACCTCCCACGGGCTGGGGCGCTTCTACGCGCGCGCCGGCGCCCTCGATTTTGGTTCACCAGAATTCCTGGATCTCGTTTCCGAGGCGCAGGTTGCGACTTTCCGGGAAGTGTTCATCACGGCGGGGATCGTCATGGGCATGGCCGCGCTCATCGCCATCGGAATCGGCGGGGGACGGCTCGAGAGACCCGCGGAGCTCTGGGGAATGCCTGCCAGGAGGGGAGGGTCCGGGGTTGTTGCCGATGAGGGATCGAGATAGTTTTCAAGGCTAATACGGCCTGAGGATTAGTGAACAACCACGCCCCGGCGGCGCCCGCCGACCGGTCGAAGAACCAGGGTAAACGAGCGACGTCATGTCCAGTGTGAGCGCCGAAGCACGGCAGAAGGTGGTCCAGAAGCATCAATCGCACGAGAACGACCGCGGCAGCACGGCGGTTCAGATCGCGCTTCTCACCCAGCGGATCGATCATCTGCGGGACCACTTCGAGAAACACAAGGCCGATCACCACTCCCGGCAGGGCCTCCTCAAGATGGTGGGGCGCAGGCGGCGCCTACTGGAGTATCTGAAGCGAACGGACCTCGACCATTACCGGCGCCTCATTGACGAGTTGGGGCTCCGGAAATAGGTGGAAGGCCGGAGACGCGGCGGCCCGGGGATCCCTGGTCGCCGCTTCTTCTTTGGCAGGTCTTCGTAGACCTGTGAGTGTTCCCGGACCGGACAGGTCGACCCGCACTGAAGCTGGACCCCCGGCGGACCCGAATGGGATCCCCCGGCGGAACGGCGGTCGCACCGATCCGGATCCGCGGAATCGTTGAAGCGAAGGCAAGGCGCGCGGGCGGAACACCCTCCGCATCCCGCGTACAACGATCACATGCGGTGAACGGAACGGAGAACAATGCAAAGAATTGAACGCGAGTTCGCGGGGCGCACGCTGACGCTCGAGACAGGGCGCCTCGCCAAGTTGGCCCACGGATCATGCCTGGTACAGTTCGGTGAGACGGTGGTGCTCTGCGCGGTGACCGTGCAGGACCGGCCGACCCACCTCCCCTTTTTCCCCATGACGGTGGAATACCGGGAGAAGAGTTACGCCGCGGGGAAGATCCCCGGAGGGTTCTTCAAGCGGGAGGGGCGCCTGGGCGAGAAGGAGACTCTCACCTGCCGCCTGATCGATCGCTCCCTGCGACCGCTCTTTCCCGACGGCTTCCTCTACGAAACACAGGTCGTTTGCACGGTGCTTTCGGCCGACCAGGAAAACGATGCGGATGTCCTGGCGCTCTTCGGTGCGTCGGCGGCTCTGAACATGTCCAAGATCCCCTTCCAGGTTCCCATCGCCGCCGTCCGGGTCGGGAGGGTTCGCGGAAACTGGATCCTCAATCCGACCTTCCAGCAGCTCGCCTATTCCGACGTGGACATCGTCGTGGCCGGCTCGGCGGACGCCCTGCTCATGGTCGAAGGAGGCGCCGTCGAAGTTCCCGAAGCCGAAGTGCTCGAGGGGCTCGAGGTCGCGCACGAGGGGATTCGCCAGCTCGTGAAGATCCAGGAGGAGTTGATCGCAGAGCGCCGCCAGCCCGATATGGCTTGGACTCCTCGCCTCCCGGACGCGAGCCTGGCGGCGCGCGTCGAGGACCTGGCCCGGTCGAGGGTGGCGGCTGCAATGGCGCTCCGCGAAAAGCAGGAGCGCAGTCAGGCGCTCGCGTCGGTGAAGGAAGATGTCGAGGAGCGCCTCCAGGACGAGCTCTCCGACGATGAGATGGAAAGCTCGCGCGACCAGGTCGGCGAGATTCTCCGAGGGATCGAGAAGTCGAGCATGCGAAACCGCATCCTCGACGAAGGAATCCGTGCGGACGGGCGCGAGCTGAGCACGGTCCGCGACATTTCCTGTGAGATCGGCCTCCTCCCGCGCACGCACGGCTCCGCACTCTTCACCCGCGGGCAGACGCAAGCCCTTTGTGTTGCGACCCTGGGGACGTCGCGCGACGAGCAGCGGATCGAGTCCATCGACCAGGCCCAAGAGATCACGAAGTCCTTCATGCTCCACTACAACTTTCCCCCCTTCAGCACGGGGGAAGCGAAGCCGATGCGCGGCACATCGCGTCGTGAGATCGGGCACGGGGCGCTCGCCGAGCGGGCGATCCAGCCCCTCCTCCCGTCGTACGACGACTTCCCCTATACGATTCGGATAGTCTCGGATGTCCTCGAGTCGAACGGCTCTTCCTCGATGGCCACGGTCTGCGGCTCGTCTCTCGCCCTCATGGGGGCGGGGGTGCCGGTGAGGGCCGCCTGCGCCGGGGTCGCGATGGGGCTTATCAAAGAGGGAGACCGCGTCGCTGTCCTGACCGACATTCTCGGACTCGAAGACGCCCTCGGAGACATGGACTTCAAGATCGCGGGGACCCGGAAGGGAGTCACCTCCATTCAGATGGACATCAAGGTGGACGGCCTCACTCGCGAGATCCTCCAGGAGGCCCTGGAACGCGCGAATACGGCGCGGATGCACATCCTCGACATCATGGACCAGACGATCGCGGAGCCGAGAGAGGAGCTTTCGCCTCACGCTCCGCGCATCACCTCCATCCAGGTGAATCCGGAGAAGCTCGGCGAGATCATCGGGCCCAAGGGGAAGACGATTCGCGCGATCCAGGACGAGACCGGCGCGAAGATCGAAATCGAGGACTCGGGGATCGTGAAGATCGCGGCGGTTTCCGGTGAGGCGGCGGCCCGGGCGCGCGAGATGATCGAGGCGATCGTGCAGGAGCCCGAGGTCGGGCGCGTCTATCAGGGACCGGTGAAGAACGTCACGACCTTCGGCGCCTTCATCGAGATCCTCCCCGGCGTCGAGGGGCTGTGTCATATCTCGGAGCTTCGCCAGGG
Organism: Gemmatimonadota bacterium; assembly: GCA_040882465.1. Lineage (NCBI taxonomy): Bacteria > Pseudomonadati > Gemmatimonadota > Gemmatimonadota bacterium. Next base: position 53,126 of record JBBEBG010000022.1, on the reverse strand, counting down.
GCGCACGGAGAATACGGAGGAGGTTTTGAGGCGCGGGATGGTCACGCGGGTCAAGCTTCTCTCTGTCGACGAGAAGGGGCGCCTCCGCCTCTCTCGGAAGGCCGCGATCGAGGAAGAAGGCTCCAAGGTCGAAGAGGTCGAGGCGGCTTCTTCCCGAGGCTGAGGCGATGCGCCGTTCCGGGGCCGGGGTGCGGAGCGCGGGTGAGGTGGTTCCGCATCCGGTCCGGGGCGAATTCCGGGAAACGCTCCTCCCCGGCGGGATCCGGATCCTCACCGAGCACATTCCGGGCGTGCGGTCGGTCAGCGCCGGCGTCTGGATCCGGCACGGGTCGGCACACGAAAGCGATGACCTCTCGGGGGTCAGTCACCTGCTCGAGCACCTCGTCTTCAAGGGGACGGAGTCCAGGAGCGCGCGTGACATCGCGCTCGCCCTGGAGCGGCTCGGGGGCTCCCTCGACGCCTTTACCTCGAAGGAGCACACTGCCTTCCAGGCGAAGGTGCTTCCCGAGCACCTTCCCATCGCGGTGGACGTCCTCGCGGACCTCGTCCTGAAGCCTCTTCTCCGCGAGGAGGATCTGGACCTCGAGCGCGAGGTCGTGCTGGAGGAGATCTCTACCGTTGAAGACACGCCCGACGACCTCGTCTTCGAGCTTCACGGAGAGGCGCTTTGGGGGAGCCATCCCTACGGCCGCTCCATTCTCGGGACGAGGGAGACGGTGGGAGGGATGGGCGTCGCGGCCCTCGCGGGGCTCCACCGTGAGAGGTACCTCCGGGGTCCCCTGGTCGTGGCAGCCGCGGGCTACCTCGAACACGAAAGCTTCGTGGAAGACGTGGCGAGGAGCTTCGGCACGAGGAACGATGCGGAGCTCCCTGGCATTCCCGACGTCGCACAGGACTTCCCGGGACGCGAGGTCCGGATTCCGCGCGAGGGCGCGCAGACACACCTCGTTTTCGGGGCGCGGACGCCGCCGCGCGCCGACCCCGTGCGTTACCCGCTGATCCTTCTCTCCGCCGCCTTCGGGGGTGGGATGGGGTCGCGCCTCTTCCAGAAGGTCAGGGAGGAGCTCGCGCTCGGGTACACGGTGTACTCCTTCCAGTCCTTCCACTCCCGTGCGGGGATCGCCGGTGTCTACGTCGGCACCCGTCCCGAGTGGGCGGACAAGGCCGCGGCCGCGGTGACCGAGGAGTACCGAAAGCTTGCCGTCGAAGGGCTCGGGGAATTGGAGTTTCGCGAGGTCAAGGATCAGGTGAAGGGACAGGTCATGCTCTCTCTCGAGTCCACGGGGTCCCGCCTCTTCCGGCTGGCGGGCTTTGCTCTCTACGACCAGCCGACGCTGACACTCGACGAGCTCCTGGCGACGATCGAGGGGGTGACGCGCGAGGAGGTCGCCGAGGTCGCGGCCCGCTTCTTCAGCCCGGATCGCCAGACGGTGGTTCGGCTCGGCCCGGGGGTCGCATGAGCGTCGGGCCCTCCGCGCCCCCGGCCGTCCGATTCCGGCGCCTTCCCCACAATCCGGACCTCCCCCTTCCATCCCGTGCCACCCCCGAGTCCGCCGGGTACGATATCCGCTCCGGGGAACCCGACTTCGTATTGGAGCCCGGAGAGCGGCGAGCCGTCTCGACCGGGCTCGAAATGGAGCTTTCCGCGGGAATCGAATGCCAGGTCCGCCCCCGGTCGGGGCTCGCCCTGCGGCACGGGATCACCTTGCCGAACTCTCCCGGAACGATCGACCCCGACTTCCGCGGAGAGGTGAAGGTGATCCTCCAGAATCTCGGGAAGGAACCGGTGCGGATCGGGCGGGGAGAGCGGATCGCCCAGCTCGTCTTCGCGCGTTTCGAGACGCCCGGAGTGGAAGAGGCGCCCTCCCTCTCGGCGAGCGAGCGCGGAAGTGGGGGGTTCGGGTCCACCGGAAGGGGGTAGCGCACCCCGGCCGCCATCCGTTTCCCCGGCGCGGCCCTTTACGGCCCAAAGCTTGCCGTCTGTAGGCTTTGACGGTACAATCGGGGGCATTCCAGGCGCTTTTTTCCGGATCCGCCGTTCTGGCGTACCTGACCTTCATTGGTGCCATCGTGATCGTAGGCGCGGCTGCCCTCCCACTTTCTTCAAAAGCCTGTTAGGCCGTGGCCTCGTTCACGAAATGGTTTAATTCCGGTTCCCTGGTTCCGGTGAACGATCTCGCCGTGGATCTGGGGACGGCGAACACCCTGGTTTACGTAAAGGGTGAGGGGATCGTCCTCAACGAACCCTCGGTGGTGGCCGTCGAGAAGAGCTCGCGAAGGATTCTCGGGATCGGGCTCGAAGCGAAGCGAATGCTCGGCCGAACCCCCGAAAACATCGAGGCGGTCCGTCCCCTCAAGGACGGCGTCATCGCCGACGTGGACGTGACGGAGATGATGCTCCGCCACTTTCTCAAGCAGGTCACCTCGAAACGAATCTTCCGTATCAAGCCGCGCGTGGTCGTGGGCGTTCCCTCGGGGATCACCGAGCTCGAGCGAAGGGCGGTCCGCTCCTCCGCGATGGCGGCCGGTGCAAAAGCTGTGTACATGGTCGCCGAACCCACCGCGGCAGCGATCGGCGTGGGGCTCCCGATCGAGACACCCACAGGAAACATGGTCATCGATATCGGAGGCGGGACGACCGAGATCGCGGTCATCGCGCTCTCAGGGATCGTCTCGAACACCTCGATCCGGGTCGGGGGGGACGAACTCGACGCCGCCATCGTGACCTTCCTACGCAAGAATTACAACCTCCTCATCGGAGAACCGACCGCCGAAGCGGTCAAGATTCAGATCGGTTCTGCCTACGACTTCGGGGAAGAGCGGACGATGGATGTGAAGGGCCGCGACCTCGTGAGCGGAATCCCCAAGACGGTGCGCGTCCATTCCGACGAGATTCGAGAGTGTACGCTCGAGCCGATCCAGGCGATCGTCGAAGCGGTCCGGCGCGCCCTCGAGATCACGCCTCCCGAGCTCGCGTCCGACATCGTGGACCGCGGCATCGTCATGACCGGAGGGGGCGCGATGATCCGAGGGCTCGACCGGCTACTTTCGGCCGAAACGAATCTTCCGATCCATGTGGATGAAGAGCCGCTGACGTGTGTTGTGCGGGGCGCCGGCCGAATCCTGGACGACCTTCAGAAGTACAGAAACGTGCTCGTTACCTGAGGGACGACGACTCAGACACTTCCAGTGACCTGTCGGGGCCGTGGGACCGGCCCGGTCCATGCCTCCATTCGAACCGGACAAGATCGAAGCCCGGGACCGACGGGCACTCGTCCTTCCCCTCGTCTTCGTCCTTCTTTCTTTTCTCCTCCTCGTTCTCCCGATGCCCGTGCAGCAGCGAATTTCCTCGGTCCTGAGGGGCTCCGTCCTTAGTCCCTTCATCTGGACGCAGGAGAGCCTGAATCAGGCGGGGGTCCGCGCGCAGGACCTTGCTGCGCTTCAGGCTCGTTTGGACTCCGCGGTGGCCGCCCTCGCGGAACATCGCACCCTCGGAGAGGAAAACGACCGGTTGCGCGGACTCCTCGAGCTCCAGGAGCGCGCGGGACCCGGCTTCATCGGCGCGAGTGCGCTTTATCCCGGGACGCCCGGCTCGGAGAGCATGTTTCTCATTGACGTCGGTGTGGCGGATGGCGTCCAGGTCAATGATCCGGTCGTTGTTACCGACGGGCTCGTCGGCTTGGTTCGGGAGGTGAATGCCCGGACCTCCACCGTCATGGATTGGACCCATCCGGACTTCCGCGTCAGCGTCATGACGGTGGATGGGGAGACCTTCGGCATCGTCGAGCCGCGGAGCGGCGATTTTCGGGAGGAGACCCGCCTCTTCATGTCTGTCCCTTACCACGAGCCGGTGGACTCCGATGTCCCGGTCGTGACGAGCGGGGGCCCCGGGCTTCTCTATCCGAGGGGTATTCTCGTCGGGAAGGTCTCCGGACTCGCCGAGTCGGAGGCCGGAGACGCCGGGTGGCGGCGGAGTTATTGGATCGAGCCGGCGGCCTACCCAGGGAACGCCACCCACGTTCTCGTCCTGACGGGGGCGACCCGGACCGAGGAGGGCGCGGCGCGCACCGAAACCCTCTGGGTGCCCCTCGACGCCGACTCCGCCGCGTCGGAGCCGCCGGAGGGTGAGCCTTGAAGCGCTCAACCCTCATCTGGGGAGTTGCGCTCAGCCTCGCCTTTCTGCATTTCCTTCTCCATGTGGGGTTCGGGCTCGGCGCGTGGGCGCCGGACCTTCTCACGGTAGGGCTCCTCATGCTCGCGCGTGAGGTGCGGATCGGCGTGGCCGCGGGGGTGGGTTTCGCCTTCGGACTCCTGGAGGATGCCTTCTCGATCCTCGCCTTCGGGGCGAACGCCGTGGCGCTGACCATCGTCGGGATCCTCGGGGCCCGGTCCCGCGACCTCTTCGTGGGGGAGTCGTTGACCTTTCTGGTGTCCTATCTCGGCCTCGGAACCTGGCTTCGCTTCGCCCTCCAGTGGCTGGTGGGAGGCGAAGGAGGCCCGCGTGCACCGGCCGCGCAAGTCCTCCTCGTCCAGGCGCCCGTGGCGGCCCTCTACGCCGCTGGGGTGGGAATCGTCCTTCTCCGAGCCACGGGCGCTTGGTCCGCGGACCGGGTCCGATGAAAACGGCCCACCCCACCGTTCGGCGGCACCGCGCGCGAGTCGCGACACTCGCGCTCCTCGCCCTCATGGGGATCCTCGCGGGCGCATTTTTTCGGGCTCAGGTCATTCGCGGCACGGCGTGGGCCCTCCAATCCGACTCGAATCGCCTGCGCGTGCTCCCGACTCCGGCGCCCCGAGGAACGATTTTCGACCGGTACGGCCGGGTCATCGCGGACAACATTCCAGGGTATTCGATTTCTCTGTTTCCCGCGCCGATCGACTCCATCCGCGCCACGCTCGTGCGGCTCCAACCCTTCCTCCGGCTCGAAGGGGATCGGCTGGAGGAGCTCGTTGCACAGGCGGAGGCCGATCGGCGGCAGCCACTTCTCGTGCTCCGCGACGCGGATTTCGAGGTCGTCGCGGCCCTCGAGGAGCGGCGGGCGGACTTCCCCGAGGCATTTCTGGAGGTTCGGCCGAAAAGGAGGTACATGGGCGGCCCCGCGCTCGGTCACGTCCTGGGGTACGTCGGAGAGATCTCGGGGGATGAGTTGGAAACCCCGCTTTTCGCGGAATACGAGCCCCGTATGATTGTCGGCAAGGATGGTCTGGAACGGCAGTACGAGGCCGGGCTCCAGGGGGAGCAGGGGGTCCGTTACGTCGAGGTGGACGCGGTGGGGAGGATCGTCGGTTCCTTCGAAGGACAAGCGGCGGCGCCAGCGGTCCCGGGCGAAGACCTCCACCTGAATTTGGACCTCGACCTCCAGGAGTTCATTCACCGAGTCTTCCCGGCGGGAGAGCGCGGTGCCGTCGTCGTGTTGAATATCGAGGATGGCGGGATTCTAGCGCTTTATTCGGCCCCCTCGTTCGACCCCAACGAGTTTGTGGGCGGGATTCCCGCATCGCTCTGGAACTCGCTCAACCAGGACCCGGACCGCCCTCTCTTCAACCGGGCGGTCGTCGGGCGGTACCCCCCAGCCTCGACCTGGAAGCTTGCGACCGGGATCGTTGGACTGGAGCTCGGCGTCCTTCACGAGGGGGAGGTGATGCCGGTTCCTTGCAACGGGTCGCTCACCGCGCTCGGAGTCAACCGTCTCTGCTGGAATGCGAATGGGCATGGCTACCAGGACCTGGCCGGCGCGATCGCGAACTCCTGCAACGTCTACTTTTATCAGGTGGGGATTCGGATCGGCCTCGAGCGCCTGGTCCAGGGCGGGTCTCGACTCGGATTCGGTGGGCTCTGTGGAGTGGACCTTCCCGCCGAGTCGCAGGGGGTCTTTCCCGAGGCGCTCACGTTCTGGGAAACCCGCTTCGGGTACCGCCCAGCCGCGAACGAGGTCATGCCCCTCTCCATCGGTCAGGGCCCGAACGACCAGACGCCCCTGCGGATGGCACAATTTTATGCCGCTCTAGGGCGGGACGATGGTGTCGCGCCGACTCCCCGCCTCGCCCGAGGGGTCGGTGACGAAGGTTCTCTTCCGCCCTGGGAGCTGCATACCGAACCCGAGTTCCTGCGAGCGCTCCGTCAGGGCCTGCGAGAGGTGACTGCGGCCGGCGGAACCGCTTTTCGTTCCTCTCTCGAACACTTCGATCTCCTCGGGAAAACCGGAACCGCGCAGCGCGCCGGCCAGGACCGTGCGGACGCATGGTTCCTCGGCCTCGCCGGACCCTGGGGGATGCTACCGGAGGTCGCGGTGGCGGTCATCGTGGAGGAGGGGGAGTCGGGCTCGCAGAGGGCCGCGCCCATCGGCGCGAAGGCGGTGGACTTCTATCTCCGCTACAAATACGGGATTCCCCAGGACTCCCTCCAGACGCTCGGCGAGCACCTCGATGCCGGAATTTCGCCGCCCTGGGCAGGGCGGGTCGCGGCCGATCCCGCCTCACCCGAGGAAGGCGGATGAGCCGGTACCGGAGGTGGGCACGCGATCCAGCCCTCGTGTCGATCGCACTCCTCCTCACCATTTTTGGGATCGCGATGATCTACTCGGCCGGCGTTCTCAACGTCCCGAGTTCGATCACAGAGGGTGCCTGGCTCCGTCAGCTCGCCTGGTTCGGTGCCTCGCTTCTCGCATTTACCGTCGTCACTCGTATCAAGACGGGTTGGATCGAGTGGACCGCACTTCCTGCCTACGTCCTTTCGCTCGTCCTGCTCGCCGCGACTCTCGCGATCGGAACCGGAGCCGGAACCGCGGAGGGGACGAGCAGTAGGATCGTATTCGGCGGCTTCGGCTTTCAGCCGTCGGAATTCGCGAAGATTGCCGGAATCCTCGGGCTGGCGCGCGTGCTTTCGACGCGGGACAACCCGCCCCGGAACTTGCGGGACCTCCTCGCGCCCTCCGCACTCGTGGCGGCGCCGCTCGCCCTGGTGGTCCTCCAACCGGACCTGGGCACCGCCCTCGCCTTCGTCGGCATCCTCTTCGCCGTGCTCTTCTGGGCGGGCGCGCCCCTCTTCCACCTCTTTTTGCTTGCCAGCCCCGGGTTCGCGCTGATCCTTTCTTTCGACACGCGCGTCTGGTCCGTCTACGTCGTCGGGCTCGCCTTCTTCCTGTATGTCTATCGGTACCGGCTCTACCTCGCCGAGTCCTTCGCCGTCCTCCTGGGAAACGTGGCGGCCGGAACGATCGCGTTCCCGCTCTGGAACACCCTTTCTCCCTATCAGCAGAACCGCCTCCTCGTCTTCCTGGATCCCACCACGGACCCGCGGGGCGCCGGGTGGAACCTGGTCCAGTCCAAGGTTGCGATCGGGAGCGGGGGCCTGTTCGGGAAGGGATTCACGGAGGGGACGCAGAAACGGCTCGACTTTCTCCCGGAACAACACACCGACTTCATCTTCAGCGTGGTCGGGGAGGAGCTCGGCTTTATCGGTGCCGTCCTCGCGATCGCCGCCTTCTCCTTTCTTCTTTACCGCCTGGTGCGCCTCGCGGAGAGGGCCGCGGATCCCTTTGCCGGCCTGGTCCTGTTCGGTATCTTCGGGGCCTGGACGGTCCACATCTTCGTGAATGTGGGAATGACCATCGGGGTCGTCCCCATCACCGGAATCCCTCTTCCCTTTGTGAGTTACGGAGGCACCTTCCTCCTCACCTGCTGGACCATGACCGCGCTTGCGGTGCGTTTGGGGGAGGAGGGCGGGTAGCCCTCGGAAGGGGAGGACGGACCGACCTCGATTCCCGGGAGGGCGCCACGCCATGGCCTGGTTCCGCAAAGAGAAAAAGCCGCTCACGGCGGAAACTCGCCGGGATCTCCCCGCGGACCTCTTCGACAAGTGTGACGGGTGCGGAGAGATTCTCTATCGGGAGAAACTCGCCCAGAACCTCCATGTCTGTCCGAAGTGCGGGTATCACTTCCGCGTGGGTCCGGAGCTATACCTCCAAATCCTTTCCGATCCCGGGAGTTTTCGTGAGACCGATCGGGAACTCCGGAGCGCTGATCCCCTCGGCTTCCATGATCTGAAGCCGTACCGCCAGCGGCTTGAAACGGCGGAAAAGGAGACGGGACGTGGAGACGCCGTTATCACGGGTGTCGCCGCGCTCGAAGCGATCCCGATCGCGCTCGCCGTGATGGATTTCGACTTCATCGGGGGCTCCATGGGTTCCGTCGTGGGTGAAAAGATTGCCCGCGTGGGGCGCCGCGCCCTGGACGAGGAACGTCCCCTCATCCTCGTCTCCGCCTCTGGCGGGGCGCGGATGATGGAGGGGATTTACTCCCTCATGCAGATGGCGAAAACCTCCGCCGTCCTCGCCCGCCTGCATGAAGCGGGGATTCCATTCGTCAGCATCCTTACGGACCCTACGACCGGGGGGGTCACGGCATCATTCGCGATGCTGGGGGACGTCAACATCGCCGAGCCGGGCGCCCTCATCGGATTCGCGGGACCGCGGGTGATCGAAGAGACGATCAAGCAGGAGCTCCCCGACGGGTTCCAGCGCGCCGAATTCCTCCTGGAGCACGGGATCGTGGACCTCGTCGTGGATCGGCGCGAGCTCCGCGTCACGACGACGCGTCTTCTCAGGCACATGTTCGCGCCCTCTTCGGACGGCGCGGGGTGACCTCGGGGAGCTCCCACCCAAAACGCGGGGCCGTGGGCGTGCAACTGGATGGCCGTGCAGAGTTTCCCTAAGAAAGCGCAGGACTTCGGGGGGCCGGAGGAGGACGCGCTCACCGCCCGGCTCTTTCCCCCACTTCCGGGGACGGTGAAGTGGGGGCTCGAGCGCACCGAGCGAATCCTCGCGGCGGTCGGGGATCCGCACCGATCCTACCCGACCCTTCACGTGGGCGGGACGAACGGGAAGGGTTCAGTGGCCCGGATCTGGGCGGAGATCCTCCGCGCCGCGGGACACCGCACCGCGCTTTATACTTCTCCCCACCTCGTCTCATTCCGCGAACGGATTCTCGTGAATGGGAGGCCCGTGCCGGACGACCTGCTCGTTTCGTGCGCGGATGAGTTGAGGCCCCACTTCGAGCGGGAGTCGCCCTCCTTCTTCGAGGCCGCGACCGCCCTCGCCTTCCTCGCCTTCGCTCGCGCCGGGGCGGAGATCGCCGTTGTCGAAGTCGGGCTTGGGGGAAGACTCGACGCGACGAACGTCATTGCCCCGCTCATGACCGCGGTCACGAACGTCTCGATGGACCACGGTGAGATGCTCGGTGCGACGGTCGTCGAAATCGCCCGCGAGAAGGCGGGGATCTTCAAGAGGGACGTTCCGGCCTTCACCGCGAGTGACGATCCCGCGGTCTTGGAAGTCTTGGAGGGGTCCGCGCAGGAAGTAGGCACGACCCTCCGCGGAGTCGTCGCCCCCTCGGGGCGCACGACGCTCGACGGTTCCCGCCTCCGCGTCGAAACGGAGCGTTGGGGCGGCTTGGAGCTTGCGTCGTCTCTCGTGGGCACCCACCAGATGCGCAACATCGCCCTGGCGGTCGGGACGCTCGAGGCGCTTCCCGCGGAGCTTTCCCTTCCGGAGTCCGCCGTCCGCGAGGGCGTTCTTCGCACGAGGGTCCCCGGCCGGTTTCAGATGGAGCGGGAAGGGGAGCTCCTCTGGGTCTTGGACGCCGCGCACAACCCGGGCGGGGCGGAGGCGCTCGCGCGGACTCTGGCATCGGTCTCCTTGCCCCGCCCCCGCGTGGCGCTTCTCGGTGTGCTTGCGGACAAGGATGGGGCCGGCATCCTCCAGGCGCTTTCCTCGAGCGCCGACCATTTCGTCCTCACCGTGCCCGAGTCCGCGCCGGTTCCACGGCGCTGGAATCCGGCCGAGGCGGCAGCCGCTCTTCCCCCCGGCCGGACGGTCGTCGTTCCCGACTTCGGGGAGGCCCTCGAGACGGTCTCGCGCCTCGCCGCCCCCTCCGGGACGATCGTCGTCGCGGGTTCCTCACACACGGTCGGAGACGCTATGAAGCGCCGCGGTTGGATCCCCGCGGAAGCCTTGCCCGGGTCCTTCGATTCCGGGTAGATTCGCGCCATGCCGAAGGCCAGAAATCTGGCGAAACTCCCGGGTTTTCGAGACTTTCCTCCCGAAGAGCTCGCCTTCCGAAATTTCTTGTTCGAGTCCTGGCGCCGGGTCTCCCGGCGCTACGGCTTTCTGGAGTATGACGGACCCCCGTTAGAGCCTCTCGAACTCTATACGCAGAAGAGCGGGGACGAGATCGTCGGCCAGCTCTATGACTTCGTGGACAAAGGAGATCGGCACGTCGCCCTCCGGCCGGAGATGACGCCTTCCCTCGCGCGCATCCTCGGCGAACGGAGCAAGGCGCTCCCGAAGCCGATCCGCTGGTTTAGTGTTCCGCAGCTTTTCCGTTACGAGCGCCAGCAGAGGGGGCGGCTTCGAGAACACTTTCAGTGGAACGTGGATCTCGTCGGCGAAGAAGGAGTCGAGGCGGATGCTGAGGTCCTCGCCGTCGCCCTCGCGGGGCTGCGGGAGCTCGGTCTTGGACCCTCGGACGTGCGGGCGCGGGTCTCCGACCGGGTTCTCCTCTCCGCGGTCCTCGAGAGCGCGGGTGTTCCGCCGGAGGCGTTGGGACGCGCCTTCGCCGTGGTCGACAAGATCGAGCGCGAGCCGGCCGATCGGACACTCGCACGGCTTCGGGACCCCGCGGAAGTCGGGGTCACGGAAGGGGAGGCACGACGCATTCTTGACCTCTTCGCGGCCCCTGGGCTCGATGCCGTGGCGGCTGCTTTTTCGGGCTCTACGGCGGTCGTCGAGCGCGCCGGTGAAGTCTGGCGCTTCCTCGCGATCCTCGACGATCTCGGGTTCGCGGAGTACGTGGAGTTCGACCTCTCCATCGTCCGCGGGCTCGCCTACTACACGGGGATCGTCTTCGAAATCTTCGACCGGAAGGGAGAGTTCCGCGCCATTTGCGGGGGAGGGCGGTACGACCGGCTCCTCGAGCTCGTGGGTGGCGATCCACTCCCGGCCGTGGGGTTCGGGATGGGCGATGTGGTCGTCGGCGAGATCCTTCATGAACGCGGTCTCGCGCCCCCGTACGCGCGCCACACGGACTACTTCATCGTGTCGGTGGACGAGGCCCAGGCTCCGCTCGCTCGGAAGATCGGCGGAGCGCTCCGCGCCGAGGGGCACACCGTCCTGTATCCGTTGAAGAACCAATCGGTGCGCAAGCAGTTTTCGGCGGCGGCCACAGAAGGTGCGCGCGAAGTCATCATCCTCGGGCCGGAAGAAGTCGGGCGCGGCGTCGCCGTCATTCGAAACATGGAAAGTGGTGGAGAACGGGAAGTGGCGCTGCGTCAGCTCGAGGAGGCGAAGCCGGGTGGCTGACGGGAACGAATTCGAAGGCACTCGGGAAGAGATGGACCGGGCGATTCGCCGCCTGAGGATTCTCGAAGTCGTGATCGGTCTGGCCGCGGTGGGGCTCGCCATCGGCGGCGGAGCGCTCGTGGCCTTCGTCCTCAGCTCCGGGACCGCGCTTCCATTCCGGCTCACCTGGGGCATCACATCGGTGATCCTCCTCGTCGTCCCCACGGCGATTTTTGTCGGGAAGGACCGCCTGAGCCGGCGCGCCGACTCGCGCGATTCGCATCACCCCTAACGACGGAACGAATCAGGCATGGCGGAGGACCGGGCCCTCACACCCAGGAGCGAGGATTTCAGCGCCTGGTACAACGAGGCGATCCTGCGGGCGGAGATGGCCGACTATTCCCCCGTGCGTGGGAGCATGGTGATCCGTCCTTGGGGATACGGGATCTGGGAACACATGCAGCGCGCCCTGGACGACATGTTCAAGGCGACCGGGCATGAAAACGCCTACTTCCCGCTTCTCATTCCCATGAGCTTCATCGAGAAGGAAAAGGAACACGTCGCGGGCTTCAAGCCCGAGCTCGCGGTGGTGACCCACGCCGGGGGGAAGGAGCTCGAAGAACCTCTCGTCATCCGCCCCACCTCCGAGACCATCATTTACGCGATGTACGCGAAGTGGGTGCAATCGTACCGGGATCTTCCGATCCTCATGAACCAGTGGGCGAACGTCATGCGGTGGGAGCTGCGAACCCGGCTCTTCCTCCGGACGGCGGAGTTCCTCTGGCAGGAGGGGCACACGGCGCACGCCACGGAGGCCGAGGCCGAAGAGGAGACACTCCGAATGCTCGGAGTTTACCGGACTTTCATGGAAGAGTGGATCGGAATGCCCGTGGTGACCGGCCTCAAGTCGGAGTCCGAAAAGTTCGCGGGCGCGGTCCGCACGTACAGCTGCGAAGCGATGATGCAGGACCGGCGCGCCCTCCAGGCGGGAACGTCGCACCACCTCGGTCAGAACTTCTCGCGTCAGTTCGACTTCACTTTCCAGAGCGAAGCCGGGGAAGAGGAATACGCCTGGAACACCTCGTGGGGGGTGTCCACCAGGCTCGTCGGCGCGATGGTCATGACGCACGGGGACGACCAGGGCGTCGTCGTTCCGCCGCGACTCGCGCCCGTGCAGGTCGTGATCGTCCCCATTCACAAGAAGGACGACGAACGTGGACCCGTGGTGGAGAAAGCGCACCAGCTCCGCGCGCGGCTCACCGAGAAGGGCGTAAGGGCGAAGGTGGACGACCGCGACCATCTGAATCCCGGCGCGAAGTATTACGAGTGGGAACGAAAAGGCGTCCCGTTCCGCATCGAAATCGGTCCCCGCGACCTCGTGAAGGAACAGGTGGTCCTCGTCAAGCGGGTCACGGGGGAAGGGGAGGACCGAAAGGCCTTTCTCGGCGAGGCCACGGCCGTCGAAGAGATGCCGTCGCGGCTCGATGCCTTCCAGCGGGAGCTTCTGGAGCGGGCTCTAGCCTTTCGCGAAGCGAACTCGCATCGCGGTGTGAAGAGCCTCGGAGAGCTGAAGGAGATCCTCGAGGGCCCGGGTGGCTTCGTCTATACCGGATGGAGCGGGGATCCCGCCGTCGAGGAACGGGTGAAGGAGGAGACGAAGGGGACGCTCAGGTGCATTCCGGGTCCGGAGTTTCGTTCCGCCAACACCCCGGATAAGTGCCTGGGCGGTAGTGAATCCAGGATGGAGGTGGTGTGGGCCAAAGCGTACTGAACGGGTTCGCTCGTGAAGGCGGGGTTCTCGCTTGCCGAGGGCTGTCGCTCGAGCGGACCGCCGCCGACTTCGGAACTCCGCTCTATGTGTATGACGTGGAGGGAATCGAGGCGCACGTCCGCCGCTTCCAGGAGGCTTTCCGGGCCGTTCCTTTCCTCCTCGCCTACGCGGTGAAAGCGAACGGTGCCCTCGCGCTTCTCAACCGGATCGCGGGTCTGGGCGCCGGTGCCGACATCGTCTCACTCGGCGAGCTTCGGCGGGCGATCCGAGCGGGGGTTCCGCCCGATCGCATCGTCTTCGCGGGAGTGGGAAAAACCGCCGAAGAGATGGAGGCCGGGCTCGACGCCGGCATCTTCGCCTTCCATGCGGAAAGCGCGGGGGAGCTGGACCTCCTCGCGGAGGTGGCGGGGCGCCGGGGGATGGCCGCGCCGGTGAGCCTTCGTGTGAATCCGGACGTTGACTCCCCCACGCCGCATGCCTACACGCGGACCGGCCATGCCGCGTCCAAGTTCGGAATTCCCCTCGGTGAGGCGGAGGCCCTTTACATCTCGCGGCGGGGCGATGCGCGGCTGGCCTTCCGCGGAATCGCCGTCCACATCGGATCGCAGATCGTGGACCTCGCCCCCTATCTCCGCGCGCTGGACACGGTGATCGGGCTGGTGGACCGGCTCGCCGAGGAGGGGATTCGCCTGGAGTACCTCGACCTCGGCGGGGGATTCGGCGTCGGGTACGACGGAGAGCCCAGCTTCGATCTCGACGCACTCGCGCAGGAAGTGGCCGCGCGCGTCGAGCCTCGCGGCCTGCGGCTAATCCTCGAGCCCGGGCGCGCAATCGTCGGTGAGGCGGGGATCCTTCTGACCCGGGTCCTCTACGTAAAGCGTTCGGGAGCGAAGACCTTCATCGTGACCGACGGAGGGATGACCGAGCTGCTACGCCCCTCGCACTATGGCGGATTCCACCGCATCGTTCCCGTTCGGGAGCGCGAAGGTGCGGCCGAGGTGATCGCCGACATCGTGGGTCCCATCTGCGAGACCGGGGACTTCCTCGCGCTCGACCGCCCGATCGCCCTCCCCGAGCCCGGCGACCTCCTCGCGGTGGAGACATCCGGCGCGTACGGCTTCGCGATGGCGTCGAACTACAACGCGCGCCGCCGCCCTGCCGAAGTAATGGTCGAGGCCGGAGGGGCCATCCTGATCCGGCGTCGCGAGTCCTTCGACGACCTCGTGCGTGGAGAAGAGATCCCGGCGCGTCGAGGTGAGACACAGGTGCCGAGCCCGGGGGAGAAACGATGAGCCCCGGCGCGAGCCGATGACCCAGACTCCCGACCGGGTGCTCATCCTCGACTACGGATCCCAGTTCACGCAGCTCATCGCGCGGCGGATTCGAGAAGAGCGAGTATTCTGCGAGATCCACCCGCCCACTCGACCGCTGGAGTGGATCAGGAGATGGCGGCCCAAAGGGATCATCCTCTCGGGGGGTCCCGCCTCGGTCTACGACGAAGGGGTGCCCACGCTCGATCCCGCGCTCCTCGACGAAGGGATCCCGATTCTCGGAATCTGTTACGGAATGCAGCTCATCGGGCATGTGCGAGGCGGAAAGGTCAATCCGGGCCCGCGCGAATACGGCCGGGCCGAGCTCCGCATCCTCGACCCCGATCTCCTCTTCCACGGTTTCTCGACGGAAGAGACGACCAGGGTCTGGTGTTCGCACGGCGACCATGTGGACGTCCCGCCGCCCGGTTACCGTGCTCTCGCCTCGACCTCGACCCTCCCGGTCGCGGCCTTTCGCGCCGAGGACCGCGAGATCTACGGCGTCCAATTCCACCCGGAAGTCGCGCACACGTCGAGAGGGGACGAGATCCTCTCGAATTTTCTCTTCCGCGTGGCCGGCTGCGCGCCGACCTGGACTCCAGGGGCGTTCGTGGACGAGTCCGTGGCGAGCATCCGGGAGCGCGCCGGCGATGCGCAGGTCATCTGCGGTCTCTCGGGCGGCGTGGACTCCTCGGTCGCCGCCGCCCTCGTGCACCGGGCGGTCGGTGACCGCCTCACCTGCATCTTCGTGGACAACGGGCTTCTCCGGAAAAACGAGCGCGAGGGGGTGGAGCGCGCCTTCCGCCTCCACATGGGAATCCCGCTCGTGGTGGTGGACGCCCGGGAGCGATTCCTGACGGCCCTCGCAGGAATCACCGATCCTGAGCGGAAGCGGAGGGCCATCGGAAACACCTTCATCGAAGTCTTCGCGCAGACCGCCCGCGAGGAGGGGAACGAGGCGAAATTCCTCGTTCAGGGAACTCTCTATCCCGACGTGATCGAGTCGGTTTCGACGGGCGGCCCTTCCGCCACGATCAAGACCCACCACAACGTCGGAGGGCTCCCCGAGCGGATGCCCTTCGAGCTCATCGAACCCCTCCGCGAGCTCTTCAAGGACGAGGTACGAAACGTGGGGCGTGAGCTCGGCCTCCCCGAGGAATTCGTGGGGCGCCATCCCTTCCCGGGACCGGGTCTCGCCATCCGCGTACTCGGCGAGGTGTCGGAGGAGCGGCTGGATGTCCTCCGCGAGGCGGACGCCATCTACCTGGACGAAATTCGGACGGCAGGCCTCTACGACGAGATCTGGCAGGCTTTCGCCGTACTCCTTCCGGTGCGCTCCGTCGGGGTGATGGGGGACGGCCGAACCTACGAAAACGTCGTCGCGCTTCGGGCGGTGACCTCCCGCGACGGGATGACCGCCGATTGGTTTCCATTCCCGCACGAAGTTCTCGGCCGCATCTCGACCCGGATCATCAACGAGGTGCGTGGCGTCAATCGCGTCACCTATGACGTCAGCTCGAAACCTCCCGCGACAATCGAGTGGGAGTGAGGAGGGGGTCGCCTGGATGGGCATCGCGCCGACCGGACCCCTTCTCCCACCCGGCTGAGCCGTACAACTTTGTAACGGGAGTGCCGGTCACGTCCGTACGCCCCGAGACCCGCGACCAGGACGGGCAAGACTCAAGGAGAGCGACGGGATGAAAAATTTACGGCTTGCCGTAGCGATGGGGTTGTTCGCCTTTCCCGCTGCTTTGCCCGCACAAGTCCCGTGGGATGCTCCCCTCATGGTGGGTCCGTCGACGCCCTCCGGTTGGGGGGTATTTTTGTCGGATCCGTCCGAAGGCTCGGGCATCGGCGTCTTCACGACCTGGCGCCCGGAAGATACCTTCGGCTTTCGGATGGGGCTCGCGGAAGACTTCAGCGATGACCTGGCGGTTTTTGGTGGGATGGACGTCAGCGGTGAACTCCTTCGCGTGACGGAGGACTTCCCCCTCGACGTGAGCTGGGTGGTGGGGGCGGGATTCGGAATCGGCGACTTCACGGTCCTGAGCTTCCCATTCGGCGCTTCCATCGGCCGGGAGCTCTTCGCGGATAACGTGCGGTTCACCCCTTACGTCACGCCGCGCGTCATTCTCGACGCCTACCTCGGCGACGATCGGCCCCGTGACGCTCTCGACCTCGAGTTCGCCTTCGACCTGGGGTTCGACGTGGCCTTCGAATCGGGGTGGACGATCCGGTTCGGCGGGTCGGTGGGCGACCGCGAAGCGCTCGCGATCGGAATCAACTTCCAGGTCTTCTGAGGCCCCTCCCCTAGGGGAGCGGCTCGGCGGGTTCCCCCTGGGGTTCCCCTTCCGGCGCCAAGTCAACGCCGAGTTCCTCCGCGATGCGGCGTTCGACCTCGCTCCAGAGTTCGCTCATCATGGGGACGTTGGCTCCATGGACGTCCGCGAACTGGCGCAGCTCCTCCTCTGAGACTCCATGCCGGCTCAGGATGCGGTCGCGCTGCTCCTGGGTGACGAGTCCCATCTGGGTGCGCACCGCCGCCGTGCGAAGCTCGACCATCGTCGCGATAAAACTCTCCCGGGGGATGGTTTCCTCGTCCCTAGAGGTAGGGATGCGGTGGTCGCAGCCGGCGAGGAGCGTCGCGCACGCAAGGAGGGCCGCTCCGTGCCGGAGGCGGACTGGGGTCGGGCGACACTGCGTACGCGACCGATTGGCGAGCATGGGAATCCTGCGGTTCGGGGTCGGGGTCCGGGCGCGGCGCCGGCGCGGCCCCTCACCGGCCCCGTTTATGGAGCGGAAGCTGAAAGGGGAGGGAAGGAGGGTCAACCCCGGGCCCTTGGACCGCACCTCCCGCGGGCGCTTGGGCCCGCCTTCCGGGAGCCGGGCCCGTTGCCCCCGGATCGCGTCCGGAAATACCTTGAGGGCCGTCTCCCCTCCATCCCGGCGAACACGATGAAGCCGACCCCGCGCGAGAGCCTCGTTCTCGCGACCCTGCTTTTCCTCCTTCCGTCCCTCGGAATGGCGCAGGCCGTACCGGCGCCCGAAGCAGTGCTCGGATACGAGGTGGGGGAGCGCTTCACCGACGCGGCCGGCGTGGAACGGTACATGCGCGCGCTCGCGGACGCATCGGACCGCGTGACCGTGGACAGCTACGGAACGACCTCGGAAGGACGGCCCCTCGTCCAGGTTCTTTTCGCCCTTCCCCGGCATCGCACGCGGCTCGACGAGATCCTGGGCATGAATCGAGAGCTCGCCGATCCGGAGACCTCGGAAGTTCGCGCCGCCGAGATCTCCGCTTCCAATCCCGCGATCGTTTATCTGACCTACGGCGTGCATGGAGACGAAAGCGCCTCCTCCGAGGCCGCGATCTGGACGGCGTACGATCTCGCGTCGGGAAGCGGGGCGCTCGCCGGCGTCCTCGATTCGGTCGTGGTCGTGATGGACCCGGTCGCGAACCCCGACGGCCGCGACCGCTACGTGAACTGGTTTCGTCAGGCGGCGCAGGCGCGCCCGAACCCCAACCCCGAGCTCCGCGAACGGAGGCAGCCTTGGCCCGGCGGAAGGTTCAACCACTACCTCTTCGACCTGAACCGGGACTGGGCGTGGCTCACCCAGATCGAGACCCGCGGACGTCTCGAGCGGTATCACCGGTACCTCCCGCAGGTCCACGTGGACTTTCACGAGATGGGTTCCGGGTCCACCTACTTCTTCTTTCCCGCCGCCGACCCCATCAACACGATCATTCCCTCGCACGTGCTCGAGTGGGGGGAGCGGTTCGGCCAGGCGAATGCGGCGGCGATGGACCGCGAAGGACTACTCTATTACACGGGGCAGAACTACGACCTTTTTTATCCCGGATACGGCGACTCCTGGCCGTCACTCCTCGGCGCCATCGGGATGACTTACGAGCAAGGGGGTGGCGGAGCGGCGGGAACCGAGATCGAGCGCCCGGACGGGTCCGTGCTGACTCTCCGCGACCGCGCGTTTGGTCATCGCACGACCGGGAACGCGACCCTCCGTGCCGCGGCGGATGGAAAAACCGACCTCCTCCTCGGCTTCGCCGCCCTTCACCGTGCCGTGGATTCGGGTCTCAGCGACGTCTACCTGATCCCCGGGCCGGATCCGAGCCGCGCCGAGGCCCTCGTGTCTCTCCTGCGTGAACAGGGCATCGAGGTCGAGCGGGCCGAAGAGGACGTCCCGGCCGAGTCGATCCCACACGTCGGTTTTCAGAGCCGGGAGGTCCTTCCTCTTGGGAGTTACCGGGTCCGGGCGCGTCAGCCGCGGGGACTTCTTGCGGGTGCGCTCCTCCGTCCGGACAACTCCCTCGACGCGAGCTCGGCCTACGACATCACGGCATGGGCGCTCCCCTACGCTTACGGGGTGGAGGCGCATAGCGCGCTCCGTCCGGCGGGCGGGAACTGGGCTCCGGTGGCGACGCGTTCCGAGTCCGCGCCCGGGGGCGCCGGGGCCGGAAGTTACGGTTCTCTCATGCCCCCCTCCTTCTCGAACGTCCCCGGGCTAATTCGTTTCCTGGAGGCGGAGGGACGCGTGGTGGCCCTCGCGGACACCTTTTCGGTGGCGGGCACCTCGTTCCCGAGGGGGACGCTCTTTTTTCCGCGGAGCCGAAATGAAGGGCTGGACGAGCGACTCGCGGCGGCCGGGCTCGCGGGGGTCGCGATCCCGATTTCTTCCGGACTCACCATCTCCGGCCCGGACCTGGGGACCGACGACGCCGCGCCTCTCACCCTCCCCCGGATCGGACTTCTCGGGGGAGAGGGGACATCTCCGACCGGCTTTGGGGCGCACTGGCACTTCTTGGAGAGAGTTCTGGACATTCCCTTCGACATCCTGGCTGTCGAAGGTCTCTCCGGAGTCGCGCTGGACGACTACGACGTAATCGTCGTCCCGCCCGGGAGCCCCGAAAGCGTCCTCGGGGAGTCCGGGATCGAGCGGCTCGACAGCTGGATCCGTGCCGGAGGGACGCTCGTCGCCGCAGGGGCCGCGGCCCGCGATCTCGCCGAGCCTCTCGCCGAAGTGGTGGAGCGCACCGAGCTCGAGGAGGAGGTGGACCCCGACCGGGACGAGCGCCTCGAGCGGGCGCTGCGAACACGAGAGGAGCGGGAGCTCGACCGGTGGAGGGAGGAGACTCCCGGGACGATCTTTCAGCTCACCCTCGATCCGGCCCATCCCCTCGCCTTCGGCGCGGATGCGGGGAGCCTCGCGGGGCGGTTCTTCGTCCTCTCTTCCGGGGTCGGGTTCGAGCCGGACGAGGCCTTCGAGTCTGTGGCCTATTTCCCGGAGGGGCTCGACCGGATCAGCGGCGTGGTCTCGGACGAGACGCTCGATCGCCTCGCGCGGAGCGCCTGGCTGGTCGAACGGACGCGGGGCTCCGGCAAGGTGATTCTCTTCGCGGACGACCCCCTCTTTCGCGGCTTCTGGTACTCCGGATTCCAGATCTTCGCCAACGCCATCCTGGTGGCGCCGGCCTTCTGACGAGTGCGGGGGGGCTGAGGCCGTTATGAACCCTCCCCTGCGGAACGGGTAGGAGAGACTCATGCGAGATATCACGCGCAGATTCCAGGGCTCCCTTGGGATAAAACGCCTCGCCGCTCCGCTGATCCTCTTTGCGGCCGCGGCGAGCTGCGCGATCAACCCGGTGACCGGGGAAAGACAGTTCGTCCTCATCAGCGAGTCGCAGGAAATCCAGATGGGGAGGGACGCGGATCCCCAGATCGCGGCTTCTTTGGGGCTCTACGAAGACGAAGGCCTCCAGCGCTACGTCCAGGAGCTGGGCAATCGGATGGCGCTCGCCTCCGAGCGCCCGAACCTCCCGTGGACCTTCCGGATCGTGGACGACGCGACCGTGAACGCGTTCGCGGTGCCGGGTGGATTCATTTACGTCACTCGCGGAATTCTCGCCCACTTCTCCTCGGAAGCCGAGCTCGCCGGCGTCCTCGGGCATGAGATCGGACACGTGACGGCCCGCCACTCGGTGAGCCAGATGAGCCGCACCCAGCTTGCGCAGCTCGG
Source organism: Gemmatimonadota bacterium (assembly GCA_040882465.1). Taxonomy (NCBI): domain Bacteria; kingdom Pseudomonadati; phylum Gemmatimonadota; species Gemmatimonadota bacterium. The sequence continues at coordinate 32,676 of JBBEBG010000022.1, read as the reverse complement.
GCTCGGCGTCGGGACGATTCTGGCGCCGGATCTGGCCCCGTACGCGGATCTGGCCAGCACCGGCCTCGGCCTCCTCTTCCTCTCTTACGGCCGCGACGCCGAACGGCAAGCCGACGATCTCGGGCTTGGGTACATGACGCGCCAGGGTTACGACCCGCGCGAGATGGCCGCCACCTTCGGCATGTTGGCCGCCGCCTCCGGCGCCCAGGACGGCGAGCGAATCCCCGGTTTCCTCTCCACCCACCCCGATCCCCTTTCCCGGCGAGACGAGATCCTGCGCAGGATCTCGGCCGGCGAAGCCTCCGGCACGCGGGTCGAGCGCGAGAGTTACTTGCGGCGCATCGAAGGGATGATGTTCGGCGCGAATCCCCGCGAAGGATTTTTCCGCGAGAGCTCCTTCCTCCACCCCGACCTCGCGTTCCAGCTCGACTTCCCGGACGGGTGGCAGACCGTGAACCAGAAGATCGCGGTGCGAGGCCTGAGTGCCGAGTCGGACGCGGCAATCGTCCTCACGATCGCCGAAGCGGCTTCCGCCCGTGCCGGTCGCGATGCCTTCGCCGCCGAGCAGGGAATCACGACATCGAACTTGCGTGATGAGACACTGAACGGCCTGAGAAGCTCGCGCGCGAGCTTCGCGGCGAACACCGAAAGTGGGGTCCTCGTCGGCGAGGCCGCCTTCTACGAGCATCGCGGGCTGGTCTTCCTGATCCTCGGGTACGCGCCTGATGCACGCTGGCAGGCGCGCGCCGGGGTCGTGCGGGCGGCGCTCGATTCTTTCCGCCCGGTCACCGATGCCTCGGTCCTCGGCGTCCAGCCCGACCGGCTCGCGCTGGTGCGGACGGACCGTGCCATGACACTCGAGGAGTTCCACCAACGCTTTCCATCGCGGGTCCCGCTCGCGACCGTCGCAACGATCAATCACCTCGGGTCCGGGCAAACGATCCCCGCCGGAGCCCTCGTGAAGCGCGTCGTGGCGGGAACCCCTTGAGCGCCGGATAAGAAAGCCTGATGGCCGATTTCGAGAGGTTCACCGTCAAGGCCGGAGAGGCCGTCCAATCCGCGGCGCGCCTGGCCCGGGAGATGGGGCACCCGGAGATCGCGGGCGTCCACCTCCTGTCGGCGCTCCTCGCCAAGGAAGAGGGTATCGTTCGTCCGGTCCTCGAAAAATCCGGCGTTCGGGTCCCTCTCCTGCGCGACCGGCTGACCGACGCACTCGCGCGTTATGCCCGGGTCGAGGGAGGTGGCGAGGCCACCCTCGCCCGCGACCTCCGGCGGGCGCTCGAAGTGGCCGAAAAAGAGGCCGCGGCACTCGAAGACCAATACGTCTCCTCCGAGCACCTCCTCCTCGGCCTCATTCAGGAGAAAAACGACGCTGGTCGGGTGCTCAAGGAGACCGGGATCACCCGCGACCTCATCCTCCAGGCGCTGGAACAGGTGCGTGGATCACACCGCGTGACCGATCCGACCCCGGAGGAGAAATACCAGGCGCTCGAACGCTTCTCCAGAGACCTGACGTCGCTGGCCCGCGAGGGGAAGCTCGATCCGGTCATCGGGCGGGACGAGGAGGTGCGCCGGGTCATCAAGGTCCTCGGGCGCAGGACGAAGAACAATCCCGTCCTGATCGGGGAGCCGGGCGTCGGGAAGACCGCCATCGTGGAGGGGCTCGCCCAACGCATCGTGGCCGGCGACGTCCCCTCCTCCCTCGCCGAAAAGCGGCTGATCGCTCTCGACATCTCCGCCATGCTCGCTGGGGCGAAGTACCGGGGTGAGTTCGAAGAGCGAATGAAGGCGGTCCTCAAGGAGATCACGGAGTCGCAGGGGCGCTTCGTCGTCTTCATTGACGAACTCCACACGATTGTCGGCGCAGGCGCTGCGGAAGGGGCGGTGGATGCCGGGAACATGCTGAAGCCGATGCTGGCCCGCGGGGAGCTCCGACTTGTCGGTGCCACGACGCTCGACGAATACCGCAAGCACATCGAAAAAGACGCCGCGCTGGAGCGGCGCTTTCAACCGGTCTACGTCGCGCCCCCCTCCGTTGAGGATGCGATCGCCATTCTCCGCGGGCTCAAGGAGCGTTACGAGGTGCATCACGGCGTGCGGATCCTCGACGAGGCGCTCGTGGCGGCGGCGAAGCTCTCGGACCGGTACATCGGCGGGCGCTTCCTCCCCGATAAGGCGATCGATCTCGTGGACGAGGCTGCGAGCCGGCTTCGCATGGAGATCGAGTCGCTCCCTCAAGAGATCGACGAGGTGGAGCGCCGAATCATCCAGCTCGAGATCGAGCGACAGGCCCTCTCGGGAGAAGATGACCGCTCCGCGGTGGAGCGTCGGACCGCGATCGAGGCCGAGCTCGCCGAGTTGAAGGAAAAGAGCTCGGGGATGAAGGCGGAGTGGCAGGCCGAGAAGGAGGCGATCTCTAGGATTCAGAGTCTCAAGGAGCGCCTCGACGAGCTCCGCTCCGAGGTGGAGCGCGCGACCCGAACCGGGGATCTCGAGCGCGCCGCGGAGCTCCAATACGGCGAGATCCCCCGGGCGATGAAGGAGTCCGAAGCGGCCGCGGTGCGGTTGGGCGAGCTCCAGGTGGAGGGGAAGTTCCTCCGCGAAGAGGTCGCCGCCGACGACATCGCGGAAGTCGTGGGAGAGTGGACCGGAATCCCGGTTTCCCGCCTCCTGGAGTCGGAGCGGCAGCGTCTCACGCACCTGGAGGAGCTCCTGGGAGCGCGCGTGGTCGGCCAGGAGGAGGCGATTCGCGCTATCGCGAACGCGGTGCGCCGCGCGCGCGCTGGGCTCCAGGATCCGCATCGTCCGGTCGGCTCCTTCATCTTCCTCGGACCGACGGGAGTCGGAAAGACGGAAACGGCGCGCGCCCTCTCGGAATTCCTTTTCGACGATGAACGGGCGATGGTCCGCATAGACATGTCCGAATACATGGAGAAACACGCGGTCGCTCGCTTGATCGGTGCGCCTCCCGGATACGTCGGTTATGAAGAGGGCGGGCAACTCACCGAAGCGATCCGGCGTCGCCCCCACGCGGTGATCCTCTTCGACGAAATCGAGAAAGCTCACCACGACGTCTTCAACGTCCTCCTCCAGATCCTCGACGACGGCCGGCTCACCGACTCGCAAGGGCGCACCGTGGACTTCCGAAACGCCGTCGTCATCATGACCTCGAATATCGGGAGCCAATACATCCTCGAGCAGGCCGAGGCCGGCGCCGGCTGGGAGACCGTGGGCGAGCGGGTCCGGAAGGAGCTGCACCAACACTTCCGCCCCGAATTCCTGAATCGGGTGGATGACATCGTCGTCTTCCGCCCTCTGGGAAGGGAGGACCTCCGGCGAATAGTGGATCTCCAGCTCGAGCGTGTGGGAACGCTCGCGGCGGAGCTTGGGGTCACTCTTTTCGTCGAGGACCGGGTAAAGGATCTCCTGGGGGAAGAGGGCTTCGATCCGGTTTTTGGTGCCCGCCCCCTCAAGCGCGTGATCCAACAGCGCATCCAGAATCCGCTCGCCCTGAGGCTCCTGGAAGAGGAGCCTGGGGAGGAAGCGGTCGTGCGGGTCCTTCCACCCCTCCAGCCCGGAGGGGAGATTCGATTCGAATTCGGCCACGGGCGTGAGGCCGGGGCCGCTTGACGCCGATCGGGACCTCCTCGAAGTTCCGGCCGTCGCCCGGTCTGCCCTCCTCCGTCGCAGGGCCGCTCATGTCCCGGTTGCCGATGCTTTCCGCGCTGGCGCTCCTCGGGATCGCCGCCGGATGTGCGTCGGGTCCGCCCCTCTCCTCCACTCGCATGGCGGGGGTCGCTCCGATGCTTTCGGTGGAGCGATTCCTGCAGGCCGCGAACACGCGCGACCTCGAGGCGATGGCCCGGATTTTCGGAACCGCGGACGGGCCGATCGCGGACGCCACCGGGAATGGGTTCTCTTGCGCCTTCAAGCGAATCGGATCCTGGATCCGGATCGGGGATCCCTGCCTCTCCTGGAGCGAGATCGAGCTCCGGATGGATGCGATCGCGGCGATCCTCCGCCACGACGATTACCGCGTGCGCTCCGAGTCGTCGGTGGCGGGCCGCACCCGTCCCACGACGCGCATCGGAGTGGACCTGGTCCGGGCCGGCAACCAATACCCGGACGTTGGCTTCTTCGTGGTCCAGACGTCGGATGGCCGCTGGCTCGTGGAGCAGGCCGAACTCGAGAAGATGACGGCCTTCCGGGAACCTCCGAGGCTTCGCGGGAGTTTCCTTATTATGGCGGCCACGCGATCGGTTGTGAGGGCGCCACCGATTCAGGCCAACACAAGGAGAAGTGACGCATGACGCAGGGAACGAGCACGGTAACGGTGACCGACGACACTTTCGGCACGGCGGTAGAGGGCGCTGAAGGGCTGGTCCTAGTGGACTTCTGGGCCGCCTGGTGCGGTCCCTGCCGGATCGTCGGCCCCATCGTGGATGAGCTCGCGCTGGAATACGCGGATAAGGGCGTCGTGGTCGGAAAACTAGACGTGGACCAGAATCCGGGAACGGCCGTCCGGTTCGGTGTGCGCTCCATCCCCTCCATCCTCTTCTTCAAGAGCGGGAAACACGTGGACACCGTGGTCGGCGCGGTGCCGAAGCCCTATCTGGCGCGAAAGATCCAAGAGCACCTTTAGGGTAGTGGAGCAGGCGGCCCCGCGTCCGGGCGGCCCGCGCATTGTCGCGGCCGCCCGGCGTGGTGCGAGCCCGTTCCGCAACTCCCCCCGGCGGCGACACGTCTCCCCGATTGCGCGGGATTGCGGGCAGGATGTTATACCCCTCCGTTTCGGCCTATCTTCAGGGTCATGGGCACCCTGTACCTCGTCACCACCCCGATCGGGAATCTGGAGGACCTCTCCCCGCGCGCCGCGCGGATACTTGGAGAGGTCGAAACCGTGCTCGCCGAGGACACTCGCCGAACCGGAATCCTCCTTCGCCACCTTGGACTTTCGACGCCCCTACTCTCCCTTCACGCGCACAACGAAGAAGGGAGGGGGGACGAAGTGCTTCACCGCCTCCGGTCCGGGGCCGCCCTCGCCCTCGTTTCGGACGCCGGAACACCACTGGTTTCCGACCCGGGTGAGCGCCTCGTTCGGCGAGCCCTCGATGAGGGTCAGGAAGTGGTGCCGATCCCGGGTCCCTCGGCGATCCTCCACGCCCTGGTCGGCTCCGGGCTTCCCCCCGTCCCCTTCACCTTTCTCGGATTCCTTCCGCGTAAGGGGAAGGAGCGAGACGAGGCGCTGGACCGGGTCGCGCTGTCCCGAGAGACGGTCGTCTTCTTCGAATCCCCCGAGCGCACCGCGAGGACGTTGGCCGACCTCGAGGGTCGCTGCGGAGCGGGCCGGCGGGCCGCCGTGGCCCGGGAGCTCACCAAGCTCCACGAGGAATTCCGGCGCGGAACCCTCGAAGAGCTCGCCGGCTCCTACGCCACGAGTGAGGACCCGAAGGGCGAAGTGACCCTGGTCGTGGCCCCGGCCGAGGGGGACGGGGTATCCCAACGGGTGGACGAGGAGGCCGGACGCGTCCTGGCCGAGGCGCTCCTTCGGAGCGGGAGTTCTCCGAGCCGGGCGGCGCACGACCTTTCACGGAGGCTCGGAATCTCGCGGAACCGGGCGTATGCTTTGGTGCAGGAGTTGGTAGGAGAGGGCGTTTCAACCGGGGCACCTGTCGCCCCACACTCAGGGCTCGAAGCCGAGAGCGATTCAGATTGAGCTTGTTTTCCCTGGTGTTGGCGCTCCTTTTTGGAGGGGCGGGAGGACTGGATCGGCGGGCCGCGTCCGCGGCCGCGCCGGCCACCGCGCGGGTCATCGCGCCCGCGGCGGTGCCGCACCTTGCTCCCCTCGGTGTGGCCCGGCTCCAATACGGCGGCGGTGGCGATTGGTACGCGAATCCGTCCGCGCTTCCCAACCTCCTCGAAGCGGTCCGCCTGCGGACGGGGCTCCCCGTCGCCGATCGGGAGGTCGTGATCACCCCCCTGGATCCAGGACTTCGGGATCACCCCTTCCTCTTCCTGACTGGACACGGCGAGGTCGCCTTCGCGGCGGATGAGCGCCAAGCGCTCCGGAGCTACCTCGAGTCGGGCGGATTCCTCCTGGCCGACGACACGTACGGGCTGGACGAATCGTTTCGGCGGGAAATGGCGCTCCTCTTTCCCGACCGTCCCCTCACCGAGCTTCCGCCGGACCATCCCGTCTTCCACCTCTTCTACGAGCTCCCTGGCGGGCTTCCGAAGATTCACGAGCACACGGGAGCTCCCCCGCAGGCATTCGGCATCTTCCACGAGGGACGCCTCGTCGTCTTTTACTCCTTCGAATCGGATCTCGGGGACGGATGGGAGGATCCGCAGGTGCACGACAACCCTCCGGAGCTCCGTGAGGCCGCCCTCAGGATGGGCGTGAACCTGTTTCTCTACGCCGTGAGCAGGGCGGCTCCATGACCCACCCCTCGCTCCTCGGGATTCTCGCGCAGATCCGCGCGACACTCCGCAGGCGGGCGGGGGCCGCGTTGGCCTGCACCGCGGCCGGCATCGTGGGACTCGTGCTCGTCCTGGCCTGGTTCCTTGCGGGGACCGATGGCTGGACACCAGGCACCCCGATTCCCCTCCTCCTCCTCCTCGGTGGCGGGATCGCGCTGGCCGGGATCGGACTCCTCGTCTTTTCTCGCCTCGCGCGGTGGACCGGCGAGGCCGGGATCTCGGGGGAAATCGAACGCTCGGCCCACCTCCCCGACGGCTCGGTGCGCGCACAGGCCGAGCTCCTCACCGCGCTCCCGCGGGGCGTCTCAGGGCCCCTCGCGAGAGCCGGGGAGGGCGTGCTCCTCTCGCGGCTGCAAGGAAGCGTGGGGCAGCTCGCGGGCGAGCCGGGGCGTATCGTCGGACGCTGGCTCCGGGTCGCCGGAGTCACTTCCGTGGTCGCGGTCGTCATCGTTGCCGCCCTGGTGGCGCTGACGCCCGATCGCACGAGAATGGCCTGGGCCGGTCTCACGACCCCCGCGGCGCTCCTTCGGCCACCGCCGCTCGCGCCACTCGAGCTCCGCCCGGGTGACGCCCGCCTCCCGCGGGGTGAGGCGCCCCGCGTCGAGATCGTGGCAGACGGGCGGGATTCCGTCACGCTGCATTGGCAGGAAGTCGGTGCCCTCGTCGAGTCCCGTACCCTTCCCGTCGGGGGCGGCGCCGCAACCGCGGACCTCCCGCCCCTCGAATCGGAGACGCGGTACTGGGCCACGGCGGTGGACGGGGCTCAGACGGGGGAGTTTCTCCTCACCCCGGTGGATCCCTCTCTCGTGGCCGACCTTCTGATCGAGGTCTTTTATCCACCGCACACCCGGCTTGCCTCGGAGCTCGTCCGCGGCGCTCCGGAGTCGCTCCTCCTTCCCGAGGGGACCACCCTCTCGATCACGGGGAGCGTCGAAGGCTCGGGAGGCGAAGTCTCCCTCGTCGGGGAGGGCGACGCGGTGGCCGTTCGTCTTGCCGTGGAGGGGAATCGCTTCACGGGGCGCTGGCGGCCACTCCGCTCGGAGCGTTTGGAATGGGTGGTGAGCGGGGGAAGGGAAGGTGCGCTTCTCCCGCCCCCGCTCGACATCGAAATCGTCCCTGACGCGACGCCCGCCATCGCCTTCCCTGTCCCCGGCGCCGATGGAGTGCTTCCCCTCTCCCTTCGCCTCCCGATCCTCGTCGAGGCGACGGACGACTACGGGGTCGCCTGGATCGAGCTCGAGTCCATGCTCCGGGGCTCCGACGGAACGACGCGGGAGCCGGTTCGCGATCGGGTGGAGACGGGGGAGCGACCCACGGTGACGCTCCGCTCGGTCCTCGACTTCAACGCCTGGGGGATTCTCCCAGGCGAAGAAATTCAACTCCGCGCGCGAGCCGCCGACAACGCGCCGTCGCCCCACATCGTGGAGAGCGCCTGGATCACCCTCAGGATGCCCGCGGAGTCGGAGCTCCGGGAGCTCGCACGCGTGCAGATTGACGAGGCGGCCTCGCGGACGGAGGAGCTTCTCGACCGGGCCGCCCGCGAAGCTGCCGAGATCCACTCCCTGCAGCGGGAGGAGGAGCTCCAGCGCGCGCGGGCCAATCCATCCACACCGCGGGACCAATTCGAGCAGCGAGAGGAGCTCACCCAGGCGCTCGAACGGCAGTCCACCCTCGCGCAGGACACGGATGAGGTCCGGGAGAGGCTCGAGGAGTTACGCGAAGCCCTCGCGGAAGAGGCGGAAGAGGAGGAAGGAGCCGAGTCCTCCCTCCAGGAGCGGATCGAGGAGCTCGAGAAGCTCCTGGAGGAGGTCCTCGGGCCCGAAGGGCGGGAGCGCCTCGAAGAGCTTCTGGAGCGCCTTCGCCAGGGGGAGATGCCTCAGACTCCCGGCCAGATCCTCGACGAAATCGCCCAGCGCCAGGAAGAGATGCAGAGCCGGCTCGAACAGGCGCTCGAGCGGCTGCGCCGGAGCGCGCTCGAGGAATCCATGAGGGCGACGGAGGAGGAGATCCAGTCCCTCATGGAAACGCAGGCGGAGGTGGCGGATAGCCTCGCCGCGGGACAGGGATCGGAGACGCAGGAGGAGTTGGCGCGCCGCACGGAGTCGGTCGAGGATCGCGTCGCCCAGCTCGAGGAGAGGCTGAGAACCGGGGGAGACGAGGCGCCGGCGGATCGAGCAGAACAGGCCAACCGGGAGATGGCGGCGGCGCGGGAGGCGATGGAGGAGGCCGCCCGCCAGAACCGGCAGGGAAACGACTCTCAGGCCCGCGAAGAAGCCCAGCGCGCCGCGGAGGAGCTCCAGAGCGCGCTCCAGGAGCTTCAGGAAGCCCGCGAGGACTTCGGCGACGATCTCCAGGCCGCGATGGAGGAGGCGCTTCGGCGCGGAGCGCACAACGCCCTTTCCCTCGCGCGGCGCCAGGGGGAGCTTCGAGAGGAATTCCCCAACGCCGGACCAAACCGGCGCGGAGAGTTCGAGGGAGACGAGGTCGCGCTCCTCGAGGGGCTGAGAAATCTGGCGAACGAGCTCGCCGCCGCCACACTCCAAAATCCCGCGCTCGGAGGCGCCATCTCCCTGGCGGCGGGACGTGCGACGGAAGCCGCGGAACGCGCGATCGACGGGCTCCGCGGGAGCCCTTCGGTCCAGCCCGCGACCGATGCCGCGGCCGGGAATATCCAGGCCGCACTTCAGGATATGGCTCTCCTCGCCCTTTCGGGGGCGGGACAGCAGAGTGGGGGATCCCCCGCCGAGGCGGGCGCTTCGGCCGAGGAGATTCTCGCCCAGATGGAAGCACTCGCCCAGGCGCAGCAGTCCATCAACCGGGATTCACGCGCGCTCGGTCAGGATCCGGGGACGGACGGGCGCACGGCCCGGCTCGAAGAACTGGCGCGCACGCAGGAGTCCATCGCGAGCTCGCTCGGGGACCTCTCCCGCGAGCCGGGAGCCGGCCAGATTCCCGGGAGCCTCGAAGCACTCGCTGAGGAAGCTCAGCAGATTGCCGAGGAGTTGAATGGGGGACGAATCGACGGGACGACGCTGGACCGTCAGGACCACTTCCTCGACCGGCTCCTCTCGGCGGGACGCACGCTCGAGCGCGACGGTCCGACCGAGGAGCGCGAGGGAACCACGGCGGGAGCGGTGGAACGGCGCATCGTCTCGCCGCTCCCGGACTATCTCCTCGAGGTTCTCGCCCTCCCGATTCCCGCGCCCTCGGAGTTGGATGCCCTCACACCCGGCCAGCGGCGCCTCGTCCTCGACTACTTCGAGAGGGTGAACAGGCGTCAGGCGGCGGAGGGGAATCCATGACTCTCGCTCCGGGGCGGGCGTGCCTCACTCTCCTCGTCCTCCTCGCCGTGCCGGGTGCGCCGGCCGCGTCGGGAGAGGGGCCGGTCCCGGCGACGTACCCCCCGCCATTCTCCGCGGCCGACACCATCTCCAACCTGGCGGAGATCGTCCAGTGGGCCGGCCCCGGTGGCGATCCTGCGAAAGCGAGCGAGGAGATCCGCGCGATCGTCGCGGACCGGGAGCCCCTCGAGGCCACGAGTTGGGTGCATCTGCTCGCCCTTCTCGGCCGCATCACGCCGGCGTCTGCGCCCCTGGCGGTCCGGGCGGTCGCGTACGCGGACGCGGGAGACGAACCGGCAGCGGTCGAGGTGATCGTGGACGGAGTGGACGCCGCTCCGGAGGACGATCGCGGCTCCCTGCTCGCTCTGGCGGCGCTCCTTTCCGAAGCGGCCGATCCGACGCGGGCCGCCGAGTTACGCGTACGTGTGATGGACGAGGCTCCGGAAGCGATCGAGATCCCCGAGATCAGGCTTCGGCACGCCCGCTGGCTCCTCAGCATCGACGCGCGGCGCGCGGAAGGGTTCCGCCTTGTCGAGGATCTGATCGTGGATGGCCCAGACCACCCGATCGCGCCGGAGGCGCGTCGCCTTCTCCAGATCGAGCGGGCCCGCGACCAGGGGCGTCCCGTCCTCCCTTCGACCTCGGGTCCGCCGGTCCCGAATCGCCGCTGATGACCGTTTTTTCCCGGATCTGCGCGTTCCTGCTCCTGGCGTGGGCCTCGTTCGTTTCCCCGCTGGGGGCGCAGCACCTCCTCGTCCCGATGGACGCCGCGCAGTCGAACCACCTGAAGGCGTATGGGCTGACCTACTGGCTTCTCAGCCAGGGGGAGTCCGCGGAGTGGCTCCTCAATTACCGGGCCGGCTCCTTCCTCCTTCCGGACCTGGCTCAGGTGCGCCGCGAAGCCGCACTCCGAGGGGTTCACTTCGAGGCGGTGAACGGAGAGGAGCTCGAGCGGATTCGCGGCATCATCCAGGCGGGGAACATGGAGTCGGTTCCCCTCGAGACGGCACCGAAGATCGCCGTTTACACGCCCCCGAACGCGACGCCGTGGGACGATGCGGTCACGATGGCGCTCACCTACGCGGACATCCCCTACGAGACGATCTGGGATCCGGAGGTCCTCACGGGGGGACTCGAGGAGTACGAGTGGCTTCACCTGCATCACGAAGACTTCACGGGCCAGTATTCGAAGTTCTACCTGAGTTACCAGGACGCCGCCTGGCTTCAGGAGGAAGTCGCCCGGAACCGCGAGGTGGCGGACCGCTTCCGATTTTCGGACGTTCCCGCCCTCAAGAGAGCGGTCGCCGAGGAGATCCGGGCGTACGTCGAGGGAGGAGGCTTCTTGTTCGCGATGTGCTCCGCGACGGAGACCCTCGACCTTTCGCTCGCGAGCCACGCGACCGACATCACGGCGAGTTACGCGAACGGGAGGCCGCCGGATGCGAACGCGAACGAGCGGATGGACTGGCAGTCCGCGCTCGCGTTCACGGCCGCGCGCGTGGAGCTTTCACCCTCGGTCAACTCCTTTTCGGACATTGACTACCACCAGGTGAACACGAACCGGAGAGAGCGCCTCGGGTATTTCACTCTCTTCGAGTTCTCAGCGAAGATCGACCCCGTGCCGACGATGCTGGTTCAGAATCATGAGGCACTGATCCCCGACTTCTACGGGCTCACGACTTCCTTCCGGCGCTCCCGCCTCAAGCCTTCGATCACGGTGCTCGCGGAGGAGGGAAGCTGGGCGAAGTACATCCACGGTTCTTATGGCGCGGGAACCTTCACCTTTTACGGCGGTCACGATCCAGAGGACCCCGAACACCAGATCGGGGACCCGCCGACGAATCTCGACCTGCACCCCGGTTCGCCGGGGTATCGTCTGATCCTGAACAACGTCCTCTTTCCCGCGGCGCGGCCTCGCCCCCTCCGGACCTGACCACTTCCGGCCACCCCCTCAGCCTCGATCCCAGCGCGGCCCGGACGATCCGTCAGGAAATCGAAAAGGCCGGAGGGCGAGAGGTGTGCTTCGTCGCCCGCGTCACTTCCCAGAGGACCATCGTCGAGCCCCGCGCGGTGGCCCGTGGAAACCATCAGGCCGTCCTCGCGGCGGCCCGTGACACCGAGCCCGGTGAAATCGTTCTCCACAACCACCCGTCGGGCGTTCTCGAGCCTTCCGAGGCCGATCTGGTCCTCGCCGCACGGGTCTATGAGGAGGGGCTCGGGACCGGGATCGTGGACAACGCCGCGCGTGCCCTGTACGTCGTGGTGGAGCCGCCGGCCCCCCGCCATCGGGCCCGCCTCGATCCAGACGACGTAGAGCGCATCCTTTCGCCCGATGGCCCCCTGGCGGCGCGTTTTCCGGGTTATGAAGACCGGCCGGCACAGCGGGAGATGCTCAGGGAAGTCGTGGCGCGTTACAACGAGGGGGGGATCGCCGTCGTCGAGGCGGGAACCGGGACGGGGAAATCCCTCGCCTACCTCCTTCCGGCCGCGCTCTGGGCGCTCCGCAACGGGGAGCGGACCGTGATCTCGACGAATACGATCAACCTTCAGGAGCAGCTCGTCGGGAAGGATCTCCCCCTGGTCCGCGACCTTCTCGGCGAGGATCTCCGGTGGGCGCTCGTGAAGGGAAGGGGCAACTATGTCTCGATCCGGCGCCTCCTCCTCGCCGCACAAGCAGCTCCCACCCTGTTCGAGGAGGACCGCGGCTCCGAGCTGGAGGCGCTCGTGGCCTGGAGCCGGACGACGGAGGACGGCTCTCTCTCCGATCTCTCCGTCCAGCTTTCCGAGGAAGTCTGGGAAGAGGTCCGGTCGGACGGCGACATCTGCATGGGCGCGCGATGTCCGCACTTCCAGGCCTGTTTCTACCAGAAATCGCGCCGGGTCGCGAGCGCGGCGGAGCTCCTCGTGGCGAATCACGCGCTCCTCCTCGCCGACGTGTCGCTCCGCCGGGCCTCCGACAACTGGGCTCAACCGGCCGTCCTCCCCGCATACCGCCACGTGGTGCTCGACGAGGGGCACAACGTCGAGGATGCCGCGACGTCCCATCTCGGGGCCGAGGTGACACGTTCGGGGCTTTTCCGCGCGCTCGATCGCCTCGATCGCAATGGGAAAGGGGTCCTCCTCGCGGTCGAGGAGGGGCTCACGACCGCGCCGCCGGATGGGGAGGCGGGCCGGATCCTGGAGCGGGTGGAGGGCCGGCTCCGTCCGGCGGTGACTCGCGCCCGCGAAGCGCTCGCGGCCTTTTTCGACGCCCTCGAGCCACACGTCCCCGACGCCGAGGAGGAGCCCCTCCGCCTCGGACGCGGCGATCCTCGCGATCCTTCGGAGAGCGCGGCCGTCATCGAGCTTCTGGACCGATTGACCGCGAATTTCTCGAGGCTTCGCCGTGAGCTCGAGGGGGTGCGGGTCGGGATCGAGGAGGACGAGACGCTCGCGGATCGATTCGAAGGGCGTCTCCTCGACCTCCACGCCGTCGAGCGGCGCATCGAGTCCGGCGAGCGGGGGCTCACCCTCGTCCTCGATCCGAGAGAGGGGGCGACCCTATTCGTGCGTTGGATCGAGGGGCGCGGCCGTCCCGGGGCCCCCTTCCGCAACGTCCTCCTCGCGGCGGCTCCGGTGGAGCCGGGGGAGCTCCTCCGGACCTCGCTCTTCGAGCAGGTGGAGACCGCGATCGTGACCTCGGCCACCCTCGCCGTCGGCGGGTCGGACTTTCGCTTCGTTCGGGGCCGTCTCGGCCTCGAATCCCCCGTGGAGTCGGCCGAGCGAGCGGCGGCGGCGCGGCGCGGGCCCGAGTTGGCCTTCGGTGACGTCGCAGTGCTCCCATCCGGGATGGACGAAGAGGTGCCGCTCCATGTGACGGAGACTCTTCTCACCTCCCCCTTCGACTATGCCGCGCAAACCGTTTTTTGCGTCCCCACGGACCTTCCGGCGCACGACTCGGGCCTTCCCTTTCAGGAAGCGACGGCGCGTGTCGTCCTGGACCTCGCGGCGATCACCGGAGGGGGGATTTTTGTCCTCTTCACCTCACACCGCGCGCTCCGCACCGTCGCCCGCCTGGCTCGCGAGGCGGGGATCGAGAGCCGCTTTCCGCTCTTCGTTCACGGGGAGGCGCCGCGGTTTCGCCTCCTCCGCGACTTCGTCCGGTCCGAGCGGGGTGTCCTCCTGGGCACTTCGTCCTTCTGGGAAGGGGTGGACGTCCCGGGGGAGCCCCTCCGCGGACTCGTCCTCCAGAAAATCCCCTTCCGGGTTCCCACCGAACCGATCACACAAGCGCGCATGGAGGCGATTGAAGGACGTGGCGGGAGCTCCTTCCACTCCTACCTCCTCCCTCTGGCGGCGCTCCGGCTGAAGCAGGGCTTCGGGCGGCTCATTCGGTCTCGCGAGGACCGCGGCGGTGTGGTCCTCCTCGATTCCAGGATCCTCACGCGCAGCTACGGCCGGGTTCTGCGCCGCGCCCTTCCCGCCTCGCCCCTTGCGAAGGGTCCCTGGGAGGAGCTCCGCCGAGGACTCTCTCGCTTCTACGGCGAATAGCCGCGGGGCGGTTGCTTCCGGGGTCTCAGGGGGTAGATTTGGCGGAGCTTCCCGTCCGGCCCCGCTTCGGCGCCGCCGAATTCGGGGTCGTCCTCACTCCCGAACGCTTCATCTCACCCATGACCAAGCTTGCCGGACTCGCAGTCGGGATCGTCTGGATCGGCTTCGCCTTCCTCTCCTACCGCAATTCGTCCGCCGGATGGGCCGAGGGTCACTCGGACATCGGTTTCTGGTGGTCGGTGATCGCGGCATTTCTCGCGATCGCGGCGACCGTCGCCCTTGTGGGGACCGTGCGGCACCGCCACTCCGGTCCGAAGAAGTAGCGCCGGCGACCATGGCGATTCCTCTCGATCCCCCCCCGACGAAGATCGTCTGCGTCGGGAAAAACTATGCCGATCACGCGAAGGAGCTCGGCGGAACGGTTCCGAGCGAGCCGCTCATCTTCCTCAAGCCGGTGTCCGCCCTCCTCGCGGACGGCGACACCATCCTGGTCCCCCCGGGCGTGGGACGGGTGGACTTCGAAGGAGAGGTGGCGATTCAGATCGGGAAACGCGCGTCGGGGGTCCACCAGAGCGAGGCCCTCGCATTCGTCTCCGGAGTCCTTCCTCTGAACGACGTCACCGCGCGAGACCTCCAAAATCGGGACGGCCAGTGGACGCGGGCGAAGGGGTTCGACACCTTCTGCCCGGTCGGCAAGGTTGTCCCCCTCGACGGACTCGATCTGGCGGCGCTCCGCGTCCAGACGCGCGTCAATGGGGAGCTCAAGCAGGACGCGCCCTTCGCGGACGCGGTCTTTTCCGTGCCGGCGCTCGTCGCCCACATCTCCCGGATCATGACGCTCGAGCCGGGAGACCTCATCGCGACGGGGACCCCGGCGGGGATTGGACCGATCGTCCCCTGGGACGAGGTCGAGGTGACCGTGGTTGGCGTAGGGACCGTGAAGAATCCCGTGCGTGCGGCTCCCGGCGAGCCGTGGCCCTACTCGGTCGGAGGGGGCGCCGGCTGAAGGGGAGCTAGGCGCCAAGCTTCGCGCGGGAACGCCTTTCGCGCGGAACTGCCCTTCCCAGGAGGGTTAGAATCCACGATGACCCCCTCCGGTCCCCGGTCCCGGTCGTACTCCCCCCACCCGCCCTCTCCCAAAACGAGGGAAAGCCGCGCCGTTCGAATTGGGCTCATCGCCTCCGCGATCCTCCACCTCGTCCTGCTCGCGCTTTACCCGGCACTCACCGGAGTCCCGGCGGGGCAATTCCAGGTGACCAGCACGCCGCCCGAAAGGTCCGCGATCCGTGGGATCGAGTTGATCGAGCTCAGCGAGGTCGTCCCGAACGATCCCGCCCTCGTGGTGCGGCCCCCTCTTCCCGAGGAATCGCCACCTCCAGAGTCCGCGCCCGTGGATCGTCCGGTGGCAGAAGCGCCCGCCGCCGAGGAATCGCCTTCCGACGCGGAAGTGGAACCCGCGGAGGTGGAGGCGGAGCTCACGATCGCGGGGCGGCTCCAGCCGCGCCTCGGGGACCTGCGGGTCTGGGCTCCGATTCCGTCTGAATACACCGAGCTCACGGAGGTCGAGCAGGCCGAGATCATCCTCCTCGGGATGCTCCAGAGCTGGAACGACTCGATGGCCGTGGCCGAGGCGCTTTCCGAACAGGCTCGCGATTGGACCTACACCGATTCCTCGGGGCGGCGCTGGGGGCTCGGTTCCGGCCGACTCTATCTCGGGGATTTTTCGATTCCACTTCCGGCATTCGAATTCGCGCCCGGCCTGATCGAGGACCGGCTCGATGCCGGGTGGATCGCCGGAGACCTCGCGCGCGGCGCGGCATCGGCCGCCCTCCGGGAAACGTGGTCGGACCGTGCCCGGATCATCCGTGAGCGGATGGAGGCCGAGAGGAATCGGTCCCGCGCGCGCGCGGACGAAGGCGGCGGCGACTGACGGATCTCCATCGGTGGCGCTTTCGGGTGCCGCGACGCCAGCCTTGCGTATTCCCTCCGGTCCTCAAATGTTTCCCCATTCCTGACGCGACTCGCGGGTGGTGAATGCCCGCGCCCCCGAAGGGCATGGAGGCTCGGTGGACCAGACGGTCTCGATCGAGGGCCGAACATTCTACCAGGGCCTCCTCGAGGCCATGGCGCAGGGAATGGGGTCGGCGAAGGACTACCTCGTCGAACACAGCCCCCGGTCCGCAGTGCTCGCCCATGCGCTTGGCGCTCGGGTCGGGATGGACGACCACGAGCTCGCCGAGCTCTTCTTCGGCGCCGTCCTCGCGGACCTCGGGATGATCGGCCTGGTCGAGGACGCGTGGGAACAGCCGGTTCTGGTCCTCCCCCCCCGCGCGAGAGATGAGGTCCAGAGCCATCCCCTGAGAAGCGCGGCCGGGGCCAGCGCGATTCCGTACCTCGGCGGCTCGGAACGGCTGATTCGCCACCATCACGAATGGTGGGACGGCTCCGGGTATCCCTTCAATCTCCACGGGGAGGAGATTCCGCTGGGTGCGCGAATTCTCCGCCTTGCGGATACCGTGACCGCGCTCGGGGAGCCCCGGCCGCAACGCCCGGCTCTCTCGCAAGAGGAGATCCGCGAGACGGTCAGGGCCGGAGCCGGGAAAGAATTCGATCCCAAGCTGGCGAAGCTTTGGCTCGAATTGGACGCGGCCGGCGAGCTGGAACCCTACCAGCGTCTGGAGTACGGCATGCTCCGAACCCACGCGGTGGAGGCCCTCGTCCCGCGGGAAGTTCCCGTGACTTCTGCGGGCGTTCTTCTCGAGCTCTTTTCTTCCCTGATCGACGCGAAGGATCCTTACACGGGGGGACACTCCCGCCGCGTGGCCCGGCTCGCCGGCACGATGATGGATGTGCTCGGGCACGGTCAGGACCTGCAGACTCATGCGCGGGTAGCCGGTTACCTCCACGACCTGGGGAAGCTCTCCGTTCCCTCGAGGATCCTTCGAAAGCCCGATCGCCTCGCGCCGGATGAGAACGACCGCGTGCGCGAACACGCGCGGGATGGGGCCCGTCTCCTCGAAGAGATTCCCGCGCTCCGTGCTTTCGCCCCGGCCTGCCGCTACCACCACGAGCATTGGGACGGGGGCGGCTATTCCGAAGGGATCGGTGGTGAGGACATCCCTCTCGTCGCGAGGGTCCTCGGAATCTGCGACGCTTACGACGCGATGACGTCCACGCGCGCTTATCGCCCGGCCCTGACGCACGAGACGGCCATCACTGAGATCCGCACCTATCGAAAGATCCAGTTCGGTCCTCAGGAAGCGGACGCCTTTCTCTCCCTTCCATCGAGCCTGTTCGAAACCCTCGAGAGTGACGATGTGCGAGATTTCGATCTCCTTGCCGGCGCGCTTCACGCCTCCCACGCCGAACATGTAGAGGGAGGGCGCGGGAACAATCCTCAGTAGCGCTCCATCGAACGGGCCCGGCGCGCCCGTGGCGGCGCGACGGGGAACCCCTCAGCTTCACCGGCGTACCCGCGAAAACGCCGTTCCCTGATGCGGGATGGGCCGATCCCCGCACCTTTGCTTCTTCAGCGACCATCCAGCGTACTCGAGCGTGGCCGAAGCCCTCCCCACCCGTCTGGAACCGAGCTCCATCGAACCGCCCCTTTACGCCCGGGCGCGGGAGCGTGGGGCGTTCCATGTCCCGGCGTCGAGGGTCATCGAGGAGCACGCCGAACCGTACGTGATCGTCATCCCACCCCCCAACGTGACGGCCATCCTGCACATGGGCCATGGCCTGAACAACACGATCCAGGACGTGTTGATCCGCTGGCGGCGGATGCAGGGGCGCGCCTCCCTTTGGGTGCCGGGAACCGACCACGCCGGGATCGCCACCCAAAACGCGGTGGAGCGCGTACTCGCGGCCGAAGGGAAGTCCCGCCACGACCTGGGGCGCGAGGCGTTCGTGGCCCGCGTTTGGGAGTTCGTGGAGAAGACGGGGGGGACGATCCTGGACCAACTCGGGGCGATCGGTGCGAGCTGCGACTGGGAACGCACGCGTTTTACGCTCGAGCCGCAGCTCTCCCGGGCCGTCCGCGAAGTTTTCGTCCGCCTGTATGAGAAGGGGCTCATTTACCGCGGCGAATACATCATCAACTGGTGCCCCCGATGCCTCACCGCGCTCTCCAATGAAGAAGCGGAGGGGACAGAGGTGGAGGGGGCGCTCCATCGGCTGCGGTATCCGATCGCGCGTGAGTCGTGGGAAGCGGCCGCGGCGGCCGCGGCGGCGGGCGCGATGGCCGTGGGACGCACCGATGCCGGGGGTTGGACCCTAACCGTTTCCACGACCCGTCCCGAAACGATGCTGGGTGATACCGGGGTCGCCGTCCACCCCGAGGACGCGCGGTACGCGCCCCTCGTCGGCGCCAAGGTCGTCCTCCCGCTCGCCGAACGGGAGATCCCCGTCGTGGCCGACGCATGGGTGGATCCGGAGTTTGGAACCGGAATGGTCAAGGTCACCCCGGCGCACGACCCGAACGACTTCGAGATCGCCAAGCGCACCGGCCTTGCCTTCGTAAACGTTCTCACCCCGGATGCCTTTACGAACGATGCGGTCCCTGAACCGTTCCGGGGGCTCGACCGGTTCGAGGCCCGCACGGCCATCGTGCATGCCCTGGAGGAGGCCGGCCTTTACGGGGGTGCCGAACCCCACCGCCACTCCATCCCGCACTGCTACAGGTGCGATACGGTGGTGGAGCCGCGCCTCTCGGACCAGTGGTTCGTGCGGATGAAGCCCCTCGCCGAGCCGGCCCTCCGGGCCTCGCGCGAAGGAGACATCACCTTCCATCCGGACCGCTGGACCAAGGTTTACGAGGAATGGCTCGCGAACATCCGCGACTGGTGCATCTCGCGCCAGCTCTGGTGGGGCCACCGCATCCCGGTCTGGACCTGCAGGGCGGAAGGGTGCGGGGAGGCCATGGCCCTGCGTGAAGATCCTTCGGTCTGTCCGGCCTGCGGCTCCGCCGAGCTCGAGCAGGATCCCGATGTGCTCGACACCTGGTTCAGCTCCTGGCTCTGGCCCTTTTCCGTCTTCGGCTGGCCCGACGAGAGCGACGACCTCGAGGCCTTTTATCCCGGGCACACGCTCGTGACGGCTCCCGAGATCCTCTTCTTCTGGGTCGCGCGAATGATCATGGCCGGGTACGAGTTCAAGGGGGAGGCCCCCTTCCGGGACATTTTTCTCCATGGGACGGTGCGCGACGCCAAGGGGCGGAAGATGTCCAAGTCCCTCGGGAACGGGATCGACCCCCTCGCGGTCGTGGACCGCTTCGGCGCCGACGCGCTCCGTTACACGGTTCTCTCAATGTGCGGCGCCGGCACGGACATCCACCTCGACCACGAGGATCTCCAGGCCGCCTTCGCCCCCGGGCGAAACTTCGCGAACAAGCTCTGGAACGCGGGTCGCTTCACCCTCATGTCCGTGGGAGAGGATGCTGTCCTCCCCCTCACGGCCGTGGAAGCGCAACTGGAGGCGGCGGACCGCTGGATCCTTTCGAGGCTCTCCCGCACGACCCGGGAGATGACGGACGGGCTCGAGAGATTCCGGCTGCACGAAGCGGTCGAGCGCGGGCACCACTTCTTCTGGGGGGACTTCGCGGACTGGTACCTCGAGCTGGCCAAGGGACGCCTGCGGGGCGAAGAGGGCGAAGAGAGCCGTGCAGTCGCGCGCGCCGTCCTCGTGCATGTCTTCGATGGGGTGCTTCGCCTGCTGCACCCCCTCGTCCCCTTCGTCACGGAATTTCTCTGGGATCGGATTCCCTGGCCGGATGGGGCCGAGCGGCCCGAGTCCCTCCTCGTGGCGCCCTGGCCGAGCCCGCGCGCGGAGCTCGAGAATGCCGAAGCCGAAGCGTACATGGGCCATTTCCAGGAGATGATCACGGCCATCCGCAGCCTTCGGAAGGAATATGGAGTGGGGGAGGGCGCCCGGGTCTCTCTCGTCCTCACCGGCGTGGCTCCGGCGAGGCGAGGGGCGATCGAGAGCGAGAAGGTCCGGCTCGATCAACTCGCGCGGGTTGGACAACTCGACTTCGCGGAGGTGCCGCCCCGTGGCGCCGGCGCGACCGCTGTCCTGCGCGACGGGACCGAACTCTTTCTCCGCCTGGACGGCCTCGTGGATCTCGACAGGGAACGGAGCCGGCTCCGCGAAGAAATCCGAAGGCTCGAGGGCCAGCTCTCGGGGACGGAGGCGAAGCTCTCGAACGAAAACTTCGTGTCCCGGGCTCCCGAAGCCGTGGTCGAGAAGGAACGCGAAAAAGCTTCCACTTACCGGGACCAGCGCGACAAGCTGCGCGTGAAGCTCACCACGCTGGAGGTGAAGTGAGTCCGGACAGGGAAACGCTCCGGACCTGCGTCGCCGCGGCATTCCTCGTCGCGGGGACGGTCGCCGTGTCCGGGTGCGCCCGCACGAGCGGCCAGATCGGCGGAGAGGTTCCCGAAACGCCCCTCCAGATCACCTCCACCAATCCGGAGCCCTTTTCGACCGTCGACCCCTTCGACGGGCCCGTCCGGATCCGATTCCAGCGGGGGCTGAGCGAGCGGCCTGTTCGGGGCTCCCCCGTCGAAGCGGTAGTGGTCTCGCCGCAGGCCGGGCCCCTTCAGGTGACCTCCGGCGGCGGAGGGATCGAAATCTCGATGGAAGGCGGATTCCTGGAGCGGACGGTCTACCGGATCACCGTCCTTCCCCGATTCCGGGACCGGTACGACAATGTGATGACCGGGGCCTTCGATCTGATTTTTTCGACGGGTCCCGAGCTGGAACCGAACTTCCTCGCCGGGATCGTCACGGATCGTATCTCCGGGGCGGCGGCGGACGGGGCCCGCGTGGACCTCGTCCCGGCCGAAGGGGGGACGCCCAGCTCGACCCTGTCGGACTCCACGGGCGTGTTCGCCCTCCCGCATCTCCCGGCAGGGCGTTATGCGGTCGTCGCCTACGAGGACCAAAATCGGAACCGCGAGCCCGATTTCGCCGAGCCGCAAGCCTCCTTCGAGGTGGGGATGAATCGGGGGGACACCCTCGTGGTTCCCGAGCTCATGCTTCTCTCTCCGGACACCTCCGCCGCGGTTTTGGAAGCCGTGGCGATCCAGGACTCGTTGACGCTGCGCCTGACCTTCGACGATTACCTGAGCCTTTCCGACCTGGGGACGGCGGAAGCCCTCCTCAACCGGGAAGGGGCGAACGCGCCGGAAGTCGTGGAGATTCTGGGCGTCGCCCTCTGGCGGGTGCGCCAGGCCGATCCCGACGCGCCTCCCCCCCCGGACGCCGTCCGGCCGGCGCGAGACCTCGCGATCGTCCTGTCCCGCCCCCTCCTTCCGGAGGTGACGTACGGCGTCGCGGTCCAGGGAGTGGTGAACCTGAACGGGGTTCCCGGGGGAGGAGGAGAAGGGGAAGTGACCGGGCCGCCGGCGGCGCCCGCCCCGCCGGCAGACCCACTTCCCGGAGGCCCCATTCCGGGGGGTGTTCCTCCCACCGACCCGCTTCCCGGAGACACCCTCCCGGCCGGCCTCCCCCCCGCGGATCCGCTCCCCGGTTGACCGCCTCCAGCCGCCCTGAATAGCTTTCAGCCACAGGGCCGTACACTAGGCCGCAAGAGGTGCCCGCCGGTGAACCCACACCCGCGGATGGGGTACCAAATGAATGGGACATCGTCCCCGTTGGACCCGCTAAGAGTCCCCGTTCCGGGGCGGAGTGTGGATGAGATGAAGATTCAGCTTTCCGACGCGGCCTTCGCCAAGGTCCAGTCGTTCATTGAGGACCAGGCGGTGGGTGGGGGCGCGGGGCTCCGCGTCGCCGTGCTCCCGGGGGGGTGCTCAGGTTTTCAGTACGGGCTGAACATCGAGGATTCGCCCGAGGAAGACGACGAGATTCTCGATCTGGAGGAGGGAGTCCGCGTTTTCGTGGATCCTTTCAGCGCTCAGTATCTCGAGGGCATTGAGATCGATTACGTGACTTCCATGATGGGATCGGGGTTCACCTTCAAGAATCCCGTCGCCACCGGTGGTTGCGGGTGCGGAAGCTCGTTCACGATCTGATCCGCGCCCTCCCTTTCACCGGCGGGGCCCTCGCCCAAACCGGTTATCTCCTTCGCTGTACGGCTTCCGGCCGCGTGGCCCTCGTGGATCCCGGGGCGACGGCGTCCATCATGATCCGCACAATCCAGGAGGCGGGGGAAGAGGTCGAGGCCGTCTATCTCACGCACGCTCACGTGGACCACGTCGAGGGGGTGGAGGTGGTCCGCGCCTTCACCGATGCTCCCATCTATCTCCATCCCGAAGCGCGGCTCTTTTACGATCATGCCCCCGAGATCGCCGATCGGGTCGGACTCGGTCCGCTCGCCCCACTTCCGCCTCCCGACCGGGACCTCGTGCCGGGTGAAGCCGTCCGGGTTGGGGAGGGCGTGCTTGAGGTTCGCTTTACCCCGGGACATGCGCCGGGTCACGTGATCTTTTACTCCGCGCACGACGGATTCGCTCTCGTCGGAGACGTGATCTTCGCGGGGACGGTCGGGCGCACCGACCTTCCAGGCGGGGATTTCTTGAGGCTCATGCGCTCGATCCGCGAGGAAGTCCTCACGCTGCCGGACGAGACGCGCCTCCTCCCGGGGCACGGACCAGAGACGACGGTCGCGCGGGAGCGGATGGGGAACCCCTTCCTCATCTCGCAGGCTCCGGGCAGCTTCGCGTGAAGCTCCGAGCCGCCGTCTTTGCGTCGGGACGGGGCTCCAATTTCCAGGCTCTCTTGGACCATGCTTCAGCCTCCGCGCAGTCCTTGTGGGAGGTCGTCCTTCTGGTCGTCGACCGGCCGGGGGCGGGCGCCCTGAATCTCGCCCCTGGGAGGGGAATTCCGGGCATCGTCATCATGCCTTCCGAGGATCCGGCCACCTTTCCGGATCGAATCCTCACGCAACTCGAGGGGGTCCGGACCGACTTCGTTCTCCTGGCTGGGTATCTACGGCTCATGCCGCGGGCGGTCGTGGAGCGTTTTCGCGGGAAAATGTTGAACCTCCATCCGGCGCTCCTTCCCGGTTTCGGCGGGAAGGGGATGTACGGAGCCCGTGTCCACCAGGCCGTTCTCGCATCCGGCACCCGGATCTCAGGGGCCACGATCCACTTCGTGGATGAGGAATACGATCGGGGTCGGATTCTGGCGCAGTGGCCCGTACCGGTCCTTTCCGACGATACTCCCGATTCGCTGTACGCTCGAATTCAGGAAGTCGAACACGTCCTTTATCCCGCGGCCGTGGATCTTCTCGCGCGCTCGATTGTGGACGGCGTCGAACCTTCGGCGATCCCCACGATCGGCCGGCACTTTCATCTCTCCGACCAACGACCAACTCCGAAATGACAGTCCCTCGCCGCGCGCTCCTCTCCGTCTGGGACAAGACGGGGATCGAAGACTTTGCCCGCTCCCTTTCCGAGATGGGCTTCGAGATTCTCTCCACCGGAGGAACCGCGAAGGCGCTCCGCGAAGCGGGCTTGGCGGTTCTGGACGTTTCCGAAGTGACGGGACACCCCGAGATCATGGGGGGTCGGGTGAAGACGCTCCACCCGGCGATCCATGGAGGAATTCTCGCGCGCCGCGATGTCGCCGGAGATATGGAGGCCCTCGAGGCGCAGGGGTACCGACCGATCGATGTCGTCGCCGTGAATCTCTATCCGTTCCGGGAGACGATCGCCGCTGGAGGGGTTCCCGTCGCGGCCGCCATGAAGCAGGTGGACATCGGGGGCCCGACGATGATCCGGGCCGCGGCGAAAAATCACGCCCACGTCTGGGTTGTCGTGGACCCCGCGGATTATGCGCGTGTCGTCGCCGCCCTCGAGGGGGAGGCCTTCGGTCCGGGTCTCCGCCGCGAGCTGGCGGCCAAGGTCTTCCGCCACACTTCAGCGTACGACGAGGCGATCACCCGTTACCTCTCCGAAGACGACACGACCTTCCCCGAGATGCTCACACCGGCCTTCCGGAAAGTCTCTTCCTTGCGCTACGGCGAAAACCCCGATCAGGAGGCGGCTTTTTACGCCGTGGAGGGAGAGGAACGGCAGGGGATCGCGTCGCTGACCCAGCATCACGGAAAGGAGCTCTCCTATAACAACCTTCTCGACATCGACGGCGCCCTTCTGGCGCTCTCTCCCTTCGCGTTTTCGCCCCGTCCCGCCGTGGCGATCGTCAAACACACGACGCCCTGCGGCCTCGGGGTGGGCGAGTCCGCGGCCGATGCCTTCGCGCGGGCGCTCCGGACCGACCCGACCAGCGCCTTCGGATCGGTCATTGCCTTCAACCGCACGGTGGACCGAGCCGCGGCCGAGGCGATCGGGGATCTCTTCGCCGAGTGCCTTGTCGCTCCCGACTTCTCGGATGAGGCCATGGAGATCCTCTCCCGGAGAAAAAACGTGCGCATCCTGACCTTTCCCGAGCAGGGGGGAGAGCTGGACGTGCCTCGGGGCGCGGAGGAGGCCCTCGCCGCCTTCGAGTCACGTTTCGCGGGGGACGAACCGGCCCGCCGCGCCGCGCGTTTCCTCGCCGAGCATGGGCGCCAGCCCGAGCCGGTGACGGCGCGCGGGATCTATGGCGGGCTCCTGCTCCAGTCCTCGCCCACGCCCCCCTTCCTGGGAGCGGAGGACTCCGTCTGGAGGGTCGTAACCAAGAGGAGACCCACAGACGAGGAGATGAACGACCTCGAATTCGCTTGGGCGGCGGTCTATGGGATCAAGTCGAACGCGATTCTCCTCGCGCGGGACGGGGCCACCCTCGGGATCGGTGCGGGCCAGATGTCCCGGGTGGACTCTTCGCGCCTCGCGGTGCAAAAGGCCGCCGACGCCGGGCTAGAACTGGCGGGAGCCGTCCTCGCGTCCGACGCCTTTTTTCCGTTCCGGGACGCGGTGGATGCGGCGGTCGCGGCGGGAGTCCGGGCGATCGTGCAACCGGGCGGATCCGTGCGGGACGAGGAGGTGATCGGGGCGGCGGACGAGGCGGGCATCGCCATGGTCTTCACGGGACGGCGCCTCTTCCGGCACTGAGTTCGCTTAGTTCGCCCCGGCTCCGGAGCCCAGTCCGTACTCCTTCGAAAACTCGAAGTGTTGCTCGGGCGTGCCGATCATGTAGAGCCGGGAGCCCGGCTGTAACACGTCGCCGGCGCGCGGGGCGGGCATGAGTCGTCCCTCAGCTTCGACCGCCACCACGTTCAGACCTGTGCGGGCCCGGATCGCCGACTCGGCGAGAGTCGCGCCGGCGAGGGCGCTCGGAAGCGCCTCCTCGAAGAGCTCGACTCCCTCCCCGAGGAGCACGAGCGTCCGCTCGCGAGCGAGCGAGATGATTGCCTCCATCCCCAGGGCCGCGTACGAAAGGACGAGATCGGCGCCTGCCCGTAGGATCGAGGCGACATTCCGCTCGTGGGTCACACGGCTCACGATTCGAAGCGACGGATTGAGCCGTCGGCAATAAACCGCGAGGAATACGTTCATCGCGTCGTCGTTCGTCGTCAGGAGGATCGCGGGCGCCTCCTCGATCCCGGCTTCGTGGAGCACCTCTCGACTCGACGCGTCCCCGACGATCATCCGGTCGGGAAGCCCGGACCATCGCGCCGCCAGATCGGGCTTTCTCTCCACGATGTGGACGGGCACCCCCTGGGCCTTGAGCCGGCGCGTCGCGGCGCGTC
Source organism: Gemmatimonadota bacterium (assembly GCA_040882465.1). Classification (NCBI taxonomy): domain Bacteria; kingdom Pseudomonadati; phylum Gemmatimonadota; species Gemmatimonadota bacterium. The sequence continues at coordinate 6,675 of JBBEBG010000022.1, read as the reverse complement.
CGACCTTTCCGCCGCCGAGGACGATCACCGGATTCCAGTTCGTATCGTAAATGAAAAGGAATTCGTCCAGATCCTCCAGCTGCTCCGCGGTCCCGATGATGACCGGGAGGCAGTGCTCCGTGAGGAGATACTTCGGATGGGATGGAACGAGCTTTCCTCTGTCCCAGACGGCCACGATGTTGATCCCGAGCAACTCCCTGATGGACGTTTCCTCGATCCGCTTCCCCGCGAGCGGGGTGTTCAGGACCGGGAACTCGCCGATGACGAGGTCCCGGAACCGGCCGATTTCATGGACCTGCGCCCGGCCCGCGTTGATGCGGCTCGCGAGCCGCTCGCCGAGTTGTCGCCACAGGGGGAAGACGTGCGTGGCGCCGGCGAGCTGCAAGACGTCAATCGTGTCCTCGGTGGAGGCGACTGCCGCGATGGGCACCGTCGCCGACACCTCCCGTACCGTGAGAATCACGTTGGTGTTCGAGATGTCGTCCGCATTCACCACGACCAGTTTCGCCCGGTCGGCGCCCACGCCGCGGAAGGTCTCGACAGCATCGAGCGGTCCCGTCACGATGCGGAGCCCGTCGGCATGGCGTCGGCTCGCACGCTCGGGGTCCGGATCGAGGATCACGTAGGGGATCTTGTGGAGGTCGAGCTGCTCGATGACGCTCTCGGCCACCGAGTCGTAGTCACACAGAATGACGTGGTCCCGAATCTCGCCGGGGAGGGAGCGGGGGGCGCGCAGGCGGAGCTGAGCCTGGAGCCAGGGCGCGTAGAGGTAAGTAATGAAGGCGAAAGGGAGGACGACGAGAAGGAGGATCACCCCCGAGAAGAGCACGAGGATGCTGAAGGCACGGCCGAGGTCGGTGTGGAAGGTGATGTCCCCGAATCCCAGCGTGGACATCGTGACGAGCGTCCAATAAACACCCGAGAACCAGGTGTGCTCCTGTCCTTCCGCGCGCGACATGATGACGTGGAAGAGGATGCTGTAGAGGGCGATGACCGCGACGAGAAGGATGAGGTACTTCGCCAGCGCCCGCAGATTTCGGCGAACCTCGGGCTCCCGATAAAAGAGCGCGAGTTGGGTGCCGAGGGTCTTGATCACGAATGCGTCGCCTGGACGGAAAATGGTTTGGCGAGGGGGATCCTCGAGGCCCGTCGCGCAGGACGGAGACGGACGTGGGGTTCATCCGGTCGTGAGAGGCGGAAGCAAGGTATCGAGGGCCACGAGAGCCAGCAAGAAAGTCCAAATGCCGGGCCGTTGACGGCGCGGCCGCGAATCCATTTCGCTTCCTGAAATGGTATCTTTCCCGTTGGAGGGGTGGCAGAATGGCTAATGCACCGGTCTTGAAAACCGGCGCCCCAAAAGGGCTTGTGGGTTCGAGTCCCACCCCCTCCGTGAGTTCCCAGGCCGTCATTGACCAAATCGTTGCGGAGGCGCCCTTAGAGAGGGGTTCCCCCTAGACTTGAAGTCCTCCGTGCGCTACCCTCGCCAACCCGCCGGGCCCCAATGGCTTCACAAAATGAGGAACTGCAGCCATGAGCACTCCTCCCCTGAATCTGAGCACCCTCTGTCTCCACGCCGGCCAGGTCCCCGACGCCGGCACGGGGGCGCGCGCCGTTCCGATCTACCAGACGACCTCCTACGTCTTCAAGAGCACGGACCACGCCGCGAACCTTTTCGCGCTCAAGGAATTCGGGAACATCTACACGCGGATCATGAATCCGACCACCGATGTCCTCGAGCAACGAATCGCGCAGATCGAGGGGGGGAGCGGGGCACTCGCCGTCGCTTCGGGTCAGGCCGCCGAGGTGTTGGCGATTCTGGCCATCACGCAGGTCGGCGACGAGATCGTCTCGGCCAACAATCTCTATGGCGGAACCTACCAGCTCTTCCATTACACGATGCCGAAGTTGGGGCGCACCGTGAAGTTCGTGGACTCCAAGAATCCGGAGGCATTCCGGAAGGCGATCACTCCCAAGACGCGTGCGATCTACGCCGAGACGGTCGGAAATCCAAAGCTCGACGTGCCGGACTTCGAGGCGCTGGCGAAGGTCGCACACGAGGCGGGAGTCCCCCTCGTGGTGGACAACACCGTGGGGGTCGGCCTGGTGCGCCCCTTCGATTACGGCGCGGACATCATCGCGAGCTCGGCCACCAAATACATCGGAGGGCACGGGACCTCGATCGGGGGGGTGATTGTCGACGGAGGAAAATTCGCCTGGAACAACGGGAAATTCCCGGAGTTCACCGAGCCGGATCCCAGCTATCACGGGCTGGTATTCTGGGATGTTTTTGGCGACTTCCCGGGCCTCGGAAATGTGGCCTTCATCATCAAGACCCGGGTCCAACTGCTTCGGGACCTGGGTCCGGCAATGAGTCCGTTTAATGCCTTTCTCTTTCTCCAGGGGCTTGAAACTCTTCCCCTGCGCCAGACCAGGCATTCGGAGAATGCACTCGAGGTGGCGCGGTTCCTGAAGGGGCACCAACTTGTCGAGTGGGTGACTTACCCGGGTCTCACGGACGACCCCAATCACGCCGTCGCGTCTCGCTACATGAAGCGGGGATTCGGGGGTCTGGTGGGCTTCGGGATCAAGGGCGGATTGGAAGCAGGGAAGCGATTCATCAACTCGGTCCAGCTTTTCTCCCACCTGGCGAACATCGGTGACGCCAAGAGCCTCGTGATCCACCCGGCGTCCACTACGCACCAGCAGCTGACGCCGGAAGAGCAAGCGGAGACCGGGACAACCCCGGACTATGTGCGGCTCTCGATCGGGCTCGAGGACGTGGGGGACATCAAGGCGGATATCGAGCAGGCGCTCCAGAAGTCGCAGGGCTGAGCGAGACCTCCCGCTTCCGACCCTCCCGGCGGTGGGTTCGCGAATTCTTCGCGTCCCGGGGTCCGCATCCCACCTCCCTGTAGGAGTCTCCTCTCGAGCCACTCCCCCGTACCCCGTGAAGGCCGGGGGATAACCTCCCCCAGTGCGCGGAAGAGGTTCTCACCGAACGAAATACAGGGCGGCATGAAATCGTGGCACGGGACTGGCCTTAGGACGTCTTCGCGCAGGACCTGAATCCAGTCATGCTGATGCGCGGCCGGCGCGGCTCCGCATCTGGCCATAAGAGGTGAGAAAGCGATGAATGTCCCTGGAGGTGGCGCGGCCGGCTGCATCTTGCTGACCCTGGCAGCAGGCTGTTCGTCGGCAATCCCCGGCGAGAGGAGTGCGGTACCCGGCGCGATCGTTCCCTTTTCCGAATCCTCGCGACGATCGGCAGCGAGCCCCGAGATTCTCGTAGAGAATGAATGGACCACGGTGGCCCGCGTGTTCTTGGTCGTGCCCGGCGGGAGTGAGGTGCGCCTCGGGCGGGTCGAGGCGCGGCAGGCCGGGACGTTTCGAATTCCCTTGGGATGGACCACTGGAATGGTCCAGCTCGTCGCGCGCCCGAACGCCGTGTGGAATGCGGCCGGATCCTACCAATCCGAGCCCTTTGCACCCGTGCTGGGAATGGACCTCGTTTGGACCCTGAGGGATCGCCCTGCGGCAAGCGTGAACTCCCAGGAGTACTCTCCCGTCAGAGTCGTCGGATGCGGAAGAGCCTGTTGAAGGGACTCGGACTGGCGCGCACAAGTCAGAGGGGGTGGGATCTGACGATCCC